>NZ_MAEV01000014.1:0-219363 GCF_002013385.1 Mycobacterium sp. D16R24
TTTAGGTGCGGCAGTAGCGGTTGTTATTGGAGGGCAGCCGGGAGGTGTCCACGCCTGCGGTGACGGGTTGGCACAGCGGGTCCGTCAAGAGGTTTTCTTTGGACCAGGCGGCGTGGCCGTTGGCCACTGCCAGGCAGGTGTCGTATTGGTCGCCGGTTTGTCCGAAGGCGGCGGTGCATTGGGCGGACATGTTGGCGAATGCCTGGTTCTTACACACGTCGGCCGAACCACGGGCCGGGGCCACGTCTAGGCACATGGCCTGGCGCTGGCATGATCCGAGGAAGCTGGCGGTGCGGCCGTCTTCGGAGCGGTACTCGTTGGGCCCCGACAGGCACGTGTTGGCGTGCCGCTGGCTGTATAGGGCGGCATCGACGTTCGCGGGCCGCAGCGCCCCTGCCGGATCGGATACGTAATCGGTTGGCGGGGCGATGATTTGCGCCGCCTTGACCGCCTCGGGCGGGCCACCGCCCTCAGGCAGGCCGTCCCAATCCGAGGCCAGGGCGCCCGTGGCCGGAATACTGGAGGCTCGGTAGGCCAGGGTGATGGTGATGGGGAACGCGAAGATATCGGCGGGCCCCATCTCCAGGCGCAGGTTGGATTGTTGATAGACGTAGTCGCCGTGGATCACCGGGGTGACCCGTACTGGATTGCCTTTGGCGTCGCGGGCGACCGGGACACTTACGGTGGCAATCGCGGTGGCGGGATGGCCCGGGGAAGCGTCGCTTTCAACTAGCACCGTGTTGACGCCCTGGCGCACATGGGTGCCCTCGGGGACTCGTAGCCCGAAGGTGAAGTCCTCGGGCGCGAAAATAGTGCGGCGCACAATGTTCACGTCGGCACCGCCCCCGGCGAATGGGGTGATCCGGTAATCGGTATCGGGGGAGGTGAATGTCGCATTGCCCCCGTCACCCCACTGGGCTGCGGTGAGTTCTCGCTCATGCGGCAAATGCAGTGTGACGGTCTTGTTGCCGATCGCTGTCGGCAACACCGTGCCGTCCGTGGCGGACGGTGAGATGGTGGCGTTGGAGCGTTCCCGTGCTGCCGCTAACGGCGGGCCAACACCAGGCCCCAAACCCAGCGGGGTGTTCGTTTTCGCTTGCGCCCCACCAATGTTCTGCACACGGGGCATGTCGTCGGGTTGGGCCACCGGATACGGTATCGGCTTCGGCGGCGGCACACCAGGATCGGCGGAGGCGCGCGTGGCGGTGTCAACCATGATCGCCGAGGTGACAACCAGCACACCCAGCACAAGCGCGATCCAGCTCCGGCGATGCTGGCGGGAACCGACTCGAATGTATGTGCTGGAGGCAGAACGCTCTGCAAGACGACGGCAAGTCATGATCTGCGCCATCTCCCCCAAGCTCCCCACTGTCGACCGGGCCCATTTCCTCGTCGCCGTCCAATCGAGAAAACTTACGATGGCGGAACTAGGCTGTTCAATGGCACCATATGACGGCTCAGCTAACTTGTCAACCAGATTGGCCAAGGTTTCACCGGGCGCCGACCCCTCACCGGCACCCGGGCGTGCAGCAACAGCCGCCTGACTGGTCATCACAGGTCTTTCGGTTCGCCGTAGAGCGTCTGAGTGTCGTTGCCGTTCTCCGTGCGGATGCGGAACGTGGCGAAGGATTGGATCTTCACCTGACCGCCGCAGCCGTCAGCTTCGACGTTCTGGGTCCGCACCCGCGAGACGGCTTTCATATTGCGAAAGTTGATGCGGTCCATCGGTAACCGCGCCAAACCGCCAGGTTTGAGTAGGACGCGCATGTAGCCGCCGATATGTTCCTGCGCCCCAAGAGAACCCCCGACCGAGCCGCCGCCGAAACCGCCGCCACCCCCGCCGCCACTGGAGCCGCCGTTGCCGTAGCCGACTCCGTATACCTGTCCATTGACCTGCTGCGAAAGCGTGAGGCCGAGGTCGCCGCCCGACTCCACCCCCGACGAGGAGTCGGTACGGCAGCCTACGAAATACCCCGTCTCTAGCTCGGCATCCTGGATCACGGCCTTGCCCTGACCGGTGATCGTTGCTTCGGCCCGATAGGACACGTGCGCCTGCCAGGAATTAGAGGCTCCGGCGAACATAAAATACCCCCAGACTGCGCTAACAGTCAGAGGGTAATGGCGGTGGCGGAGGGATTTGAACCCTCGGACGGGGGTTACCCGTCACACGCTTTCGAGGCGTGCTCCTTAGGCCGCTCGGACACGCCACCGCCGAAGAGACTACAGGCAGGCCGGCCCGATCCCCCAATCGGCTGACCGGGCAACCGGCGACGGGCGCACCCGCCGCCGCAGGCGAAAGCGATATATCGCGCTATCACGCGGCAGCGTTAGCAAGGCGCCTTCCATATGCGTGAAGTCGCATGGCTGGCAGGAAACTCGCAGCGTGCTGTACGAAATCAGCGGCGTGGCTCCAAGGAAAGTGGCCTTCCATCGTGCTTGTGCAGGTTCTCGCTGGCATCGCGGCATCCGTCTCTCGGGGCGGGCGGACGCCGTCTGGCGATCAGCGAGACCGGCACGAGCAGATCGACACCATCACGATGAGAAGGCCCCGACCAATGAAACTTCTTGTAGGCATCGCAGCATCCGCGGCCATTGTCGCGAGCGCGCTCGGCCTCGCGGCGACCGCCGATGCGGCACCGGCACTCCCCGCCCCCGACTACCACTGGTGCCCGGGCGAGTTCTGGAATCCCATCTGGGGATTCAACTGGGAACTCGGCGAATGCCACGACGACTGGCATCGCGACCGCGACGGCGACTGGCGCGACAATCGCGGTGACTGGCATGACCATGACCGCGGAGACTGGGGACGCGGCCACGATCGCGGCTGGAGGCCCTAGCCCAACGTCATCGAGAAACAACCCCACCCGCCGGACTCACTCCAGCCGGTGGGATTGTTTGCCATGTGTCACTAAAGCGCAATGAACAACCTGTTCCATATGTACGAAATATCTTGGTTGACAGCATATTTACAGCGCACTGTACGCATAGCACACGTTGATTGCCAGCAAATAATGCTTTGCTTACTTTATGAAAATTCTCGTTGGACTTGCCGCTTCCGCAGCCATAGCCGCAGGCGGGCTCGGCCTCGCCGCCACCGCCAATGCCGCCCCGGCTCCAGAGCTTCCGGCGCCCACGTATCACTGGTGTCCCGGCGAGTTCTGGAACCCGATCTGGGGCCTCAACATGAACTGGGGCGAATGCCACGCCGACGGCATTCTCGACCGCGACCGTCCCGGCGACTGGCGCGGCGACGACGGTCGCTGGCGCGACAACGGCCCCGGCCCGGGGGACAACCGCGGACCCGACCGCGGACCTGATCACGGCCTAGGCCGTGGCCCCGGCAACGACTGGCACCGCTAAACCTCCCGAATCGGCCCGTCCGGCGTGCGACCCCGACTCATCAGCGCCGGGCGGGCCACCTACCTTTTCGCTGCGAAGAAGCTCTCAAGCAGGGCCGCGCACTCATCGGCGAGCACGCCGCCGCGCACCTCCGGGCGGTGCGCCTGCCGACGGTCCCGCACCACATCCCACAGTGATCCCACGGCTCCGGTCTTGGGTTCCCAGGCCCCGAACACCACGCGACTAACCCGCGCAAGCACCAACGCGCCGGCGCACATGGTGCATGGCTCGACGGTCACCGCCAGCGTCGCCCCCTCCAGCCGCCAGCCGTCACCATGCTTCGCGGCGGCCTCGCGCAACGCGAGAACCTCGGCATGTGCCGTCGGATCGCCCAGGCGTTCACGAGCATTGGCGGCGCGAGCCAGCTCTGTTCCGTCTGCGGCATAGATCACCGCACCGATCGGCACATCGTCGGCACCGGCCTGCCCGGCGGCCACCAGCGCCGCGCGAATCAGCGCCTCGTCGTCCGGAAACGTCACCGATCCAGCTTGTCGAGCACCGCACCGAACTCGTCGGCGAAGCCCATGCGCGCCGCGATCATCCCGAGTTGCTCATCGGGATAGAGATCCGTCTCACTGAGGATCACACTGAGTACCGGCTCGGGCAGCCCGATATCGGAGAGCAGGCCCAGATCGCCTTCCTCCCACGGATCGACCTCGGCGAGCTCATCGGAATCGAGCTCCGGGACAGGAATATTCAACCGGTCGAGCACCTCGGCGGCAATGTCGTAGTCGATGGCCGCCGTGGCGTCGGAAATGAGCAGATGCGTTCCCGAGGGTGCCGGGCGAATAATGATGAAAAATTCCTCATCCACATCCAGCAGGCCGAACACTGCACCGGCGCTGCGTAGTTCGCGTAGCTCGGTTTCGGCAGCCGCCAAATCGGTGAGCGCTCCGGTCTTCAAAGACGTCACCCGCCAGTGACCCTCTTCACGAACGACGGCCACGCCGAAGCCCTCCAGGCTTTCGGCGCTGGGCCCTGCGGCCTTGGCACGTTGTGCGTCCATGGGCAATACGCTAGTGCCCCACCCCGTGTTGTGACCACAAACAACTTGGTCACGTGTGCCAACCTGATGGGATGAACGCCGCCGAACACGACCACCAACGCCCTCCGATCTGCGTACTTGGCCTCGGGCTCATCGGCGGCTCCCTGGTCCGCGCGGCCACCGCCGCAGGGCGGCACGTCTGGGGGTACAACCGTTCCGCGGAGGGCGCAGACGCCGCACGCGCGGCAGGTTTCGATACCACCGCCGATCTGGATCTGGCGTTGCGGCGTGCCCGCAACGCCCAGGCTCTCATCGTGCTCGCGGTACCGGTCCCGGCCTTGCCCGCACTCCTGACGCGCATCGCGGAGCTGGCCCCCGAATGCCCGCTCACCGACGTCACCAGCGTGAAATCGGCTGTATTACAACAGGTATCCGAGCACGGCCTGGCGCAACGATTCGTCGGTGGCCATCCCATGGCGGGGACCACGGAGTCGGGGTGGGGCGCCGGGGACGCCAAGCTCTTCCGCGACGCGACCTGGGTCGTCAGCGTCGACGACGACGTCGATCCGCAGGTGTTCGCACAGGTGACACGGCTGGCGCTGGACTGCGGATCGGTCGTGGTCCCGGCACGCTCGGACGAGCACGACGACGCCGCCGCCGCCATCTCGCATCTGCCGCACCTGCTCGCCGAGGCCCTGGCCGTCACCGCCGACGGGATCCCGCTGGCGTACTCCCTGGCTGCCGGATCGTTCCGGGACGGCACCCGGGTGGCCGCCACCGATCCGTCGCTGGTGCGCGCCATGTGCGAATCCAATCCGCATGGCGTGCTGCCGGCCCTCGAAGAGGCCATGGCGCTGCTCGCGGCGACGTGGAACACCCTGAACGCCGAGAGCTCGGTGGAGCTGCTGGTAGAGGCCGGTCACGCCGCGCGGCAGCGGTACGAAGCACACGAACGGTTCGACATCACCGGTATCAGCCGGGAGGACGCTCATTGGCGCGAGCAACTGGCCGAGGCCGGGCGGCAGGGCGGTGTGCTGCGGACCGTGCCCTAGATCCGGATAGCCAGACCGGGGTATTCCAGCAGGAATCCCTCGTCATCGACAGTGACGGTGGTGTCGGCGACCGGCGAGACCACCTTGATGCCCGTGCCGTCGTTGCGGTAGCTAATGGTGGCGGGGCTGACGACCAAATCCGGGAGGGTCACGTAGACAACGGGCAGCACTGCGCTTCCTTCCTGCTGGTAGAGGCCGGTCCGACGGATCGGAAGTGCGTTGAAGAAGGGGCTGAACACCACGTCGACGTCCAGAGCCCCGTCGAAGGCGGAGCGCGTCGCGCCCTCGTGGTTCTGCACGGTCCACATGCCCTCTTCGTCCCGGGCGATGGACAGCTGCCGTTCCCTTTCGGCAACGGTGGTCGACAGCGACAGCCGGTTGGTGGAACCCGTCTCGTCGGTCACCAGGTCGTATGAGGCGCTGAAAGCGGGATGAGCGTCGGATGCGCCGGCCACAAAACGGCCATGCGCACGGATGCGCCGGCCCGACAGTTGGACCCGGGTGGATTCCATACGCGACGCGTCATGGGCGCGCCAGGTCAGCACGGCAGGACCGGTCGCCGCGTCAGTCTGACTGGGGTTACTCACCCGTCTACCGTAGGCGACCGCGCAAATTGAGCCCTCGTGAGCCCTTTCTGCCTCCGATCACCCCCGCTTGTGCGCGACGTAGAGCAGGTACTCCCAGTCCATCACCAGTCGTCCATCGCCGCGATCGTGTCGTCGTGCCAGCTCGACAAGTGCGTCATCGAGTTCGGCGGTCTTGCCCGCGTCATCCGCGATTGCCGCGTAGACGGTGATCGTCGGCCCGTAGCAGGCCTTGAAGAAGTCACGGAACTCCTGTGCGGTGGCGAACCGGTCGACCGTCAGCATCCGCCGCTCCATGGTGACTTCGATGACCCGGTCCGCAAGGAGTGTTCGCACATGGGCCGCGTCTCCCCACAACGGGGGCGGTTGCGCGCCGGGCGGTGGAGCGTCCGCGAACGGTTTCATGGTCGCGAACATGTGGCCGATGAATCCCTGCGGTGTCCAGTTGATCAGGCCGATGGTTCCGCCCGGCCGACAGACGCGGATCAGTTCATCCGCGCTGGCCTGGTGCCGCGGGGCGAACATCACCCCGACGCAGGACACCACGACATCGAACTCGTCGTCGCCAAACGGGAGCGCCTGCGCGTCCGCGACCTGCCAATCGATTTCGGTGCCGGCCGCAGCGGCCACGGCGCACCCCGCATCCAGCAGCTCGGGAGTGATATCGGAAGCCACCACCTTCGCGCCGGCGGCCGCCGCGGGGATCGCCACATTCCCGGATCCGGCCGCGACATCCAATACCCGGGCACCGGGGAGCACGCCGGACTCCTTGACGAGAACCGGGCCGAGCGACGCGATCACCTCGGAAGCCACCGCGGCGTAGTTGCCCAGTGCCCACAACGAAACTCCTTGGGCTGTCTCTGCGTTCATGTACATACGCTAGAAGGATCACCGCCCCGCGGGCTAGTACAAGATCTGTACTGGGGCTGTTCACCGTGACGTCGGCGGCCTACCGTTCATCCATGGGTGCGTCGTACTACCAATTCTGCCCCGTCGCCAAGGCGATGGAGCTGCTCGACGAGCGCTGGACACTGCTGGTCGTGCGTGAATTGCTACTCGGCAGTGAGCATTTCAACGATATTAGACGCGGAGTGCCGCGAATGTCTCCGACGCTGCTGTCCAAGAGGCTGGACCGGTTGGTGCGCGCCGGAATCGTCGAACGCCACGACAACCGCTACGTACCCACGGACGCCGGTCGTGAGCTGCGGCCCGTTGTCGAGATGCTGAGCCAGTGGGGAATCCGGTGGATCGGCGAAATCGGCGACGAGGATCTGGATCCTAAACTGCTGCTCTGGGATATGCGCCGCCATGTCATCGGCAGCGCGGTCCCCGAGGGCCGAACGGTGCTGCACTTCCACTTCGGCGATGTCACGGCGGATAAGCGGCACTGGTGGCTGATCATCACGCCCGAGGCAGCCGATCTCTGCGATGCCGACCCCGGCTTCGACGTGAACATCGGCGTGACGGCCCAGCTGCGCAGCCTCACTCGAGTGTGGCGCGGTGACTCCGCGTGGTCGGATGCGTTGCGGTCCGGCGAGGTGGCCTTCAACGGGCCATCAGGGTTGTGCCGCGGGCTGCCGGCCTGGTTCGACCCGCCCCTCTACGCCGGTGTCCCCCGCCCCTGAGTCGCCGGTGAGATCGCGCGGAGCCGGTCGCAGCCTCCCGGTGCCCGGGGCTGACAGCCACACCGCGAAGGCAAGAACCGCGTCCAGCAGCAGGGCCAGCGCGGTCACCAGGAGGGCGCCGACCAACGCCAAGTGAAACTGCCGGACCTTGATGCCGTCGATGAGGTACCGGCCCAGCCCGCCGAGACTCGCGTAGGCGGCGACGGTCGCGGTCGCGACGATCTGCAACGTCGCTGTCCGCAAGCCCGACAGGATGAGCGGTAACGCGTTGGGTATCTCGACACCGAACAGCACCTGGCGTTCAGTCATCCCCATGGCACGCGCCGCCTCCACCACCGTGCGGTCCACGTTCGCGATCCCGGAGTAGGTTCCCGCCAGCAGCGGCGGCACCCCCAGCAGCAGCAACGCGACGGTCGGCGGAACCAAACCCAGACCCCACAGCAGCACACCCAACAGCAGCACACCCAGCGTCGGCAGCGCGCGTAGCGCATTTACCGCGCTGACTACCAGAAACGTGCCGCGGCCGGTGTGCCCGATGACCAGACCTATCGGCACCGCGATGAGCACCGCGGCCAGCAGGGCGATCGCGGTGTACTGCAGGTGCTCACCAATCCGCGTGCCCAGCCCGCTGTTGCCCGTCCAATGGGACGCGGTGAATATGTAGCCGAGTGCATCAGAGAGAAAGTTCACACTGCACCAACGGCTTTCGTCGCTCTGGTCCATGGCGTCGCCGCGCGGCCGAGGACCACCAGGAGCGAATCCACGACGACGGCCAGCAGAAAGATCGCGATGATCCCGGCAACGATCTGGCTGCTCTTGTTGGCCTGGTAGCCCTCGGTGAACCAGGTACCCAGGCCACCAATGCCGATCACCGAGCCCACCGAGACCATCGAGATATTTGTGACGGCAACGACTCTCAGGCCCGCCACCAACACCGGTATGGATAGCGGCAGCTCGACCCGGACCAGGCGGGCCAACGGCCGGTATCCCACCGCGGTGGCCGCATCACGCACCTGTGGGGCAATGGCGTCGAGCGCCTCCGGTACGGCACGGATCAGCAGCGCGGTGGTGTACAGCGTCAGCGCGACCATCACATTGGCCTCGTCGAGTATCCGGGTGGGAATGATGAGGGGTAACGCCACGAACAGAGCCAGCGACGGGATGGTGAACACGATGCTGGCTATCACCGTGGTGACCCGCCGTACGGTCCGGTGCCGGTGAATCAGTGCGCCACAAGGAATCGCGATGGCCAACCCGATGAGGACGGGGACCAGTGACAGCCGCATATGGATCAGTGAGAGCTGCCAGGCGTCGCCGAGATGGGTGAAGAGATAACGCATCTCACCGCTGCCCGGTACGGCGCTGCCGATCCAGTGCGATGAGGACGTCATCCCCGCGAACGCCCCCGCGAACGCGGCCGTCCGCATCGGTAGCCACACCCAGCCCGGATGGCGAGGACAGTGCGGCATCGAGAGCCTGCCGCAATGTCCCGTCCGGACCGAATAATGAGCCGCCCGCTATCACGCTGTCGTATAACGACTTTCCCGACCGGTAGACCTCTGCCCCGGCATCGTCCATCCAGCCGAATGGCGTGCCATCGGGATTGCAGACAAGCACCCAGCTGCGCGGGGCGATGATGAGGTCGGGGACCTCTGTTTCAACGGTCTGCCTGATCTCGTACAGCGGCAACTCCCCCGCCTCGCGGAACTGCAGGCTTCGATAGCCCCGATCACGCCCGATGAATCCGGCGACGAAATCGCTTGCCGGGTTGGATAACACCCGCTCAGGCTCGTCATACTGCTGCAGCACCCCGCCAGGCCCGAAGACTGCGACCTTGTCCCCGAGCTTGACGGCTTCGTCGATATCGTGCGTGACAAAGACGATGGTCTTATTGAGTTCGGCCTGGAGGCGCTGCATCTCGGCCTGCAGGTCATCGCGCACATTCGGGTCGACGGCACTGAAGGGTTCATCCATCAGCAGGATCGGCGGGTCAGCGGCAAGTGCACGCGCCACCCCGACACGTTGTTGCTGGCCTCCCGAGAGCTGTGCCGGGTACCGGCTGGCCAGTTTTGGATCGAGCCCCACCCGTTCCAAAACGTCCAGAGCCGCCTTGCGGGCAGCACGCCGGGATTCGCCGCGCAACACCGGCACTGTCGCAACGTTGTCGACCACACGCTGATGCGGCATCAGGCCTGCGTTCTGGATGACATATCCGATACCCAGCCGCAATTTGACCGGATCCACCGTCCTGACATCTTCTCCGTCGACGATCAGCACACCGGAAGTCAGGTCGGTCATCCTGTTGATCATCCGCATCGAGGTGGTCTTGCCGCATCCCGATGGCCCCACGAACACCGTGAATGACCCCTTGTCGACGTGCATGGTGAGATCGTCGACCGCGGTAGTCCCGTCGGGGTACTTCTTGGTGACATTCTCGAAGGTGATCACGCGATCAGTTCCCTATCGGTTTATCGAAACCCTTGTCCATCAACCACTTCTGCGCAGCCTCCTTGGGGTCGACGCCGTCGTTGCCGGATACCGCAGCGTTGAGCCTGGTCAGGTCCGCGGTGGTCAATCGTGCGGACAGTGCGTCGAGCACCTTCTTCAACTTCTCGGATTTCTTCTGCGCGTTGACCAACGGCACCAGATTGCCGGCCGGAAAAGTGAACTTGGGGTCGTCCAACACCACCAGATCATGCTCGGCGATGGCGGGTGAGGTGCTGAATATGTTGGCCGCGGTAATCGTTCCGTCCAACAACGCCCTGACTGTCGCCGGTCCGCCGCCATCGCTGATGGCCACGAACCGCGACTCCGGGATGTCCAGGCCGTAGTTCGCCTTGAGTCCGGCCAGGCCGACGCTGCGGTGCAGGAATTCCGAGGGCGCACCGACCTTTACCTCCTCCGAGTGCGCTGCGAGATCGGCGATGGAGTGCAGATTCCATGCGTCGGCGGTGGCCCTGGTGACGCACAGCGTGTCCGCGTCCGAGGCCGGCGAGGGCGACAGAATGTCCAGATCGCCGTCGAGCGTGCGTAACAGCGCCAGCTCGACGTCATCGGGCTTGGTGGCGGTGGCCTCCGGCTCGAAGTAGCGCAGCAGATTTCCGGTGTAATCGGCGATGAGATCGATCGAATGATCCTTGACCGCCGGGATGTACGTCTCGCGGCTACCGATGCCCAGCTGCTTCGTGATGTGAAAGCCGTTGGTCTGCAATATCTGTGCATACAGCTCGGCCACGACTTTCGATTCGGGGAAGTCGGCCGAGCCGACGATCAGCGTATTGAGGTCGCCCGAAAGGGGTCCTCCGCCCAGGGGATTGGCGTTACCGCAGCCGCTGAAGACAACCGCGGCCATGACGGTGGCGAGGAGTCGTGCAGCCCTGCGCATTCTCCGACAGTAACCGGGCAACCGTCACCTCGCCCGGCTTTACCGTCACGAAGATTCCGGTGGCTAACCAGTAGGGGTCGTGGTTTCCGGAGTTCCACCCGGCCCAGCCAAGAGCTCTGGCAAATATTTGATAACCGCCTCCGCCTGCTCATCGGGAAGCAGCTGACGAGCGAGGACATTCGCTCCGATGATCATCAACATCGTGGCGTTGGCCCGATCGCGCGCCTCGTGCTGCCCGATCTCCGGACGCTGCGCGCGCATCACCTGCGACAGAAGTTCGGCACCCGTCTCGCCGAAGCTTGCCCACAGCGCCTGCCCCAATTCGGGATCGGTCCGCATCTGGCCGAGAAGCGCGGGTGCGGCCGCGATGACATCCGGCCGTTCGAAGAGTTCGGCTGTGTACGAGCAGGATTCCCGGACCCAGTCGCCAACTCCCGCGGCGGCGCTCATCTCCCGGGTGGGCGCCGTCCAACCGAAAACCGCCTCGAACACCAGGTGCGCGCGCGAGGGCCAGCGGCGGTACAGCGCCGGCTTGCCCACTCCGGCGCGCTCGGCGATCGCAACCATGGTGGTGGCGTCCCAGCCCTGCTCCACCAGAAGCTCACGCGCAGCAGCAAGCGCCTTGGTGTCGATATCGGAGCTGCGGCGGCGGCCCCTGCCTACGGGTAACTCATCGGTGCTCATTGCAAATATCGTAACACTGTGTAACGTTGAGGTGTGGGTCACAGAGAGAAAGGCAGCCGATGACAGGACTTCTTTCCGGAAAAACGGTGGTGATATCCGGTGTAGGCACTGGATTGGGCCGCGAGGTCGCGCTCAAGGCGCACCAAGACGGCGCGAATGTAGTGCTCGGCGCGCGGACCCGGGAAAACCTCGAAAAGCTGTCCGCCGAACTCGATGATTCGGGCGGCACCGCCGCGTGGGCCGTCACCGACATCACCGACGCACAGGCGTGCCAAGGCCTCATCGACACGGCCGTCGAGAGGTTCGGCGCGGTGGACGCACTGGTGAACGTCGCTGCCAAGGAGGACGTGTTCGGCGGTATCGAGGGTGCGGATCTGGCCCAGTGGCAGGCGATGCTGAGCACGAACGTCGTCGGCACGCTCCAACTCGTTCAGGCGGCCGTACCGGAGCTGAAGAAGAACGGCGGGTCGGTGGTCTTCATCGGTTCACAATCGGCATTTCATCCACAGCTGCCCCAGGCCGCGTATGCGACGTCCAAGGGAGCCCTACAGAACGCCATGTATCAGCTGGCAAAGGAGCTCGGGCCGCACAAGATTCGGCTCAACATGGTCGTGCCGACCTGGATGTACGGGCCACCCATCCAGCTGTACATCGGTCTGGTCGCCCAGCAGCGCAGCATCACGGAAGCGGAGGTGCTGGCGGAACTGACGGCCAAGTTCCCCCTGGGCGAGATGCCCGCCGATGAAGACGTCGCCGACGCGGTGGTGTTCTTCGCATCCGACCGGGCACGCATGGTGACCGGGCAGACCTTATTCGTCAATGGTGGGGAGTTTTTCCGATGAGCGCTTACGCGAAGAGAGTGGGTAGAGCATGAGTGATAAGTATCCCGTCATCGTCTGGGGCACAGGGGTTGTCGGCAAGCTGGTGATCCGCGAACTATTGGACCATCCGGTATTCGAGCTGGCCGCCGTCCTGGTACACGATCCGGCCAAGGACGGCGTGGACGTGGGGACCCTGGTCGGCAGCCACCCGATTGGACTGGCGGCCACCACCGATATCGACGCCGCGCTGGGCACCGAGGGCACCGTCGGGTACTTCGGACCGACGGCACAGTACGCGCTGGAAAACATCGACAACATGTCCCGGGCGCTGCGCAGTGGGCACAACGTCGTCTCCACCGCGATGACGCCGTGGGTGTACCCGCAGGTGTGCCCGCCCGAGATGCTGACCGATATCAAGCAGGCCTGTGAGGACGGTCAGACCTCCTGTTTCACCACCGGTATCGACCCCGGCTTCGCCAACGATCTGTTCCCGATGACCCTGCTCGGCGTGGGCGGACGGGTCGATTCTGTTCTGGTACAGGAACTCCTCGACTACCAGTACTACAACGGTGATTTCAGCATGCCGATGGGACTGGGCGCGCCCATGGACCAACCGGCGGTATTGGAGATCCCCGAGGTGCTGATCCTGGCATGGGGCCACACCATTCCGATGATCGCCGACGCCGTCGGGGTCAAACTCGACAAGATCGATACCGTCTACGAAAAGTGGGCGACGCCAACCGAGATCGCCTACGGCGCGGAACCCAACACGGGCACCATCGAGGCGGGTCATTGTGCCGCAGTGCGATTCGAGATCCGCGGCTGGGTGGGCGGTAAGCCGAAGATCGTCATCGAGCACGTCAACCGGATCACCAATGACACCGCACCGCATTGGCCGCGGGCACAGTCGGTCGACAACGACGCGTACCGCATCGAGATCAAAGGCAGCCCGAACATCACCCAGGAGACGGTGTTCCGAGACGAACGCACCGGTGATGGCGCGATCGGCGGCTGCCTTGCCACCGGGATGCGGGCCATCAACGCGATACCCGCGGTCATCGACGCTAAACCTGGCTTCCTGACGCCGCTGGATTTGCCGTTGATCGCGGGCCAAGGAACTATCCGCGCCTGACCTGCGCCAAGCGGCGGCTTTTCGCGGTATCCACTGGGCGTTCTCCGCGAAAAACCGACCGTGGGCGCTTGCAATAACCGCCTATGTAGCAAATGATGAACGTATGACCAGTGACCCCGGTACGACTCCGGACTCTCCGGTTGCCGATGCATCTATCGACGTCCCCGTTGGAGAGCAGGCGCCTCTGCCCCCCGCGAAGGCCGTCAAGAAGGAAGATGCGGTCAAGCGGACCCGTGCGGCGGCGACTTGGACCGGCGTCATCCTTGGCCTGTTGATCCTGATTCTGCTGCTGGTGTTCATTCTGCAGAACCTGACGGACACGACCACCCACTTCCTCTCGTGGGAGATCCAGATGCCTCTGGGCATCACGGTGTTGTTCGCGGCCATCACCGGTGCAGCGCTCACCGCCCTGGTCGGTGGGGTGCGCATCATCCAGCTGCGCCGCGCGGCAAAGAAGAACCTGAAGGCCTAAGACCCGACTACAGTTCGGCGCATGACGGCGCTGACCTGGCGTGGACGGACGATGGCGCTTGTCCGGAAGGCTCTCAAGGACAAGCCCATACCGCTGGCTGACGCGAAGCATTTCGACGACGCCGAGGTTGTCACGATGCTCCGGATGCTCGGCATCGCGATGCTTGAGGTCGGTCAGCCGACGAACCTGGTGTTGGCCAAACTGCACGACATCGCACCGCAATACACCGACAAGGAGCTACGCGCCGTTGTCCTGCCCACGGTGCTGATCATCCAGATCGACGGCGTCACCGGGCAGCTGGAAGTGGAGGAATCCACCCGCAGCACAGCGCAGTTGGACCAGGCCGGCCATATCGACACCATCGCCGACATGGCCGCTGCCGGGGCGATCGCACCGGCCGACGCCATCGCAAGAATCTATGAGATCCGGTGCTTGAAACCACGTTTCGGGACCATCCTCACCGTCATCGGGCACACCATCCTGACCCTCGGCTTCGGACTCGCGCTAGCGCCGACCTCCTCGGCTCTGCCCGCCTACCTGGTACTGGGCCTGATCGTCGGCGTGCTGATGTTGGCGACCAATCCCATGCCCACCCTGGCCGCCACGATGCCCGCCGTCGCCGCCTTTGTGGTGACGGTGATCAGCACGTTCATCGTCGCGAATGTGCCCAGCGAGGGTCTGGCCCGAGTGGTGGCGCCGGCTTTGATCGCCGTACTCCCCGGAGTGACCCTCACCATCGGGGCGCTGGAGCTGACGAGTACTCAACTGATGGCCGGGTCCACCCGCATCGTGTACGGCATCGCACAGCTGATGCTGTTGGCGTTCGGCGTGGTCATCGGTGTGAAAGTGGCTGGGCCACCGGAGCCCTCTTCCCTGGGGCCGCCGCTGGGCAGCTGGACGATCGCGCTGGCGGTGCCGGTGATCGCGGTCGGGTTCTACCTGTACAAGTCCGCACCGCGCGGATCGCTCATCTGGCTGATTCTGGCGATCGGCGTCGCCATGTTGGGACAGCGACTCGGCGGCCTGTTCCTGGCACCGGCGATGACCGGCTTCATCGGGGCGGTCGCCGTCGTTCCCTTCGCCCTGTTCGCGGCGCGATTCAAGGGCGCGCCTTCGGCAATCGTGTTGCTACTGGCCGCTTTCTGGTGTCTGGTGCCGGGTGCGTTGAGCTTCGTGAATGTCAGCGAGGTCGCTGCCACCGGACATGCCAACCTCACCGCGCTGCTCGACACCTGCATGGCGATCTTCTCGATCGCACTGGGACTCTTGGTGGGAGCGAGCCTGCACCGCGGTATGCGTTACGCGCTCACCATCAGTCGGTAGCGAATTTGGCCAGTTCGATCCGGGCCACCACACCGCGATGCACCTCGTCGGGTCCGTCGGCCAGCCGTAGCGCACGGGCGTTCACCCAGGCCGCCGCCAACGGGAAATCATGGGAAAGCCCCCCACCACCATGGATCTGGATCGCCATGTCGATGATCTGTTGAGCCATGTTCGGTGCGGCCACCTTGATTTCTGAAACTGCCGACAACGCACCCATGATGCCCACGGTGTCCAGCAGCCAGGCGGCATGCAGTACCAGCAGCCGGGTCTGGTTGATTGCGATCCGGGCGTCGGCGATGCGCTCGCGGTTTCCGCCCAGGTTCACCAACGGTTTTCCGAATGCGGTTCGGTCCAGTCCGCGTCGGCACGCGTGCTCCAGCGCCACCTCAGCCAGGCCGATCAGGCGCATCGCATGATGCACCCGGCCCGGTCCCAGCCGTCCCTGGGCGATCTCGAATCCCTTGCCCGGTCCCGCGATGAAGGCATCCACGGGCAGGCGCACATTCTCGAAGGACACCACGCCGTGGCCGCCCGGCTCGTCGTAGAACCCCATCGTCGGCAGCATCCGTTCGATGGTGACGCCCGGGGTGTCCATCGGGACCAGCACCATCGAGTGGCGTGCGTACCGATGCGCGGCGGGGTCGGTCAGCCCCATGAAGATGATCACCTTGCAGTCGGGATGACCGACGCCGGTGCTCCACCACTTGCGGCCATTGATCACAACCTCGTCGCCGTCGACGATGGCGGTGGCCGCCATGTTCGTGGCATCGGAGGACGCGACATCGGGCTCGGTCATGCAGAAGGCAGACCGGATATCGCCCTCCAGTAGCGGTTCGAGCCAGATCTCCTTCTGCTCCTGGCTGCCGTATCGGTGCAGCACTTCCATGTTCCCGGAATCTGGTGCGTTGCAGTTGAATACGGTGGGCGCGAAGAGCGATCGGCCCATCTGCTCGGCCAGCGGCGCGTACTCGGAGTTGGACAGCCCACCGCCCAACTCCGGATCTGGCAGGAAGAGGTTCCATAACCCCGCCGCGCGCGCCTTCGCCTTCAACGTGTCCAGCTCCGGAGGGACGGCCCAGAGCTCGGCCGTCGTACCGGCACGCGCACCCAGCAGCTGGTCATGATGGGCCAGCACCGCGCGCTCCGCCGGCATGATCTCCGTGTCGACGAACTCCCGGACGGCGGCGGTCAGTTCAGCGGCGCGGGCAGAGGGGGCGAAGTCCATCTGTCCGATGCTAGGGCGGTTGGCGCGGCACGTGACAGACTTCGGCACATGAGCACGCGCCGGGCCTCGGTACTGACTCTCACCATGATGACCGTCGGCGGGGTTATCGGCATCATCGTGTCCCTCATCCTGAACGTGTTCGTGTTCGATGAGTACGACGCCTACGGCGAGGTGAAGATCCCGGGCAACACACGGCTGGAACTGCCGGCCGGCGAGGTGACCATCAGCTTCCACTCCTGGGTATCCGGCGACAACGGGCTGCTCATCCCCCCGCTTGGTCTGTCCATTTTTCCGCCGGACGGGGTGGCAGAACCCCAGGTCCGCGAGAGCCTTGGAAGCTCGACAACGGTGAACGGCGATGCCCGCCGTCGGGTGTGGGTCGCGCAGATCCCCGCCGCCGGTACGTACGACGTGCAGGTCGAGGGCGAGGTGAACGGGTTCGTCAATCCACGCCTCGCCTTCGGCCACGCCAGCCCGTATTGGCCTCTCACCTGGGGCTTCGCCGGATTGCTCGGAGCCGCGACGCTGGGCTGGATCGCCTATCTGCTGACGAGATCGCGCACTGTCCGTCCGTCATCCCCGGCAACCGCGCAACCGGTCTCGGCCTATGAACCTACTGGCGACGGAATCCGCATTGATCAGCTTAAATCTCTTGCTGACCTGCGAGATTCAGGAGCCCTGACCGAGGCGGAGTTTGAGGCGGAGAAGCGGCGACTCCTCGACGGCGGCTAGTCGATACGATTCCTTGTATGGGCGTCATCTACCTGGTCCGGCATGGTCAGGCTGCCAACTACTCCAGCAGCCCCGATAGCCCGTTGACCAGCGTCGGACAGCGACAGGCCGACACCGTGGCGGCAGAGCTCGCCCGCCGCGGCCTCAGCGGCACCCGGCTCCTGCACGGAGGAATGAAGCGGCAACGGCAGACCGGCGAGGCCATCTCCGACGCACTGGGATCAGAGCCGCAGCAGGATGATCGCTGGGATGAGTACGACTACAAGGAGATTGTCGGCAACTCGCGGATGCGCCGCCTGGCGTCCGTCAACACGGTCAAGAGCCTGGCCAAAGGCGACACCCAAGCCATTCTGGAAGACGGCCTGGCGAAATGGGCGAGCACCGATTCATCCGGAGGGTACGCAGAGAGCTACACCCGCTTCCAGCAGCGCGTGCTGGCTGCCGTGGCCGATGCCGCCACGCGCGACGGTGACACCGTGGTGGCCACCTCAGCCGGAGTCATCGGGATGATCGTCGCGGACCTCTGGGCCACGGATGGCGGCGGGCGCGTATCGAATTGGCTTACCGCACAACGCGTTGTCATCAACTCGTCGATCACCTCGCTGGTCAACGGCAAGCGCGGCCTGAGCCTGCTCGCCTTCAACGACCACACCCATCTGATCGGCGATGGCGGCAACCGGGATCTGGTGACCTACCGCTAGTCCTCGTTGGCGCACGGGGACGACGCGGTGACCACGTACACGTGGATCCCATTGCCGCGCATGTCTTCACGTGCGCTCACGATGTAACCGGCGTCATCGCGATAGGTCCGGCTGTTCTGCGGCTCGGGCTCCGGCCGCTTGCTTTCCTGACGGCGAAACCCCTTACCGGACAGCGATTCGAGGCGATCCAGCACGCCCGAGATCAGCTCAGGAGTGGGGTCGGCGAAATCGCGCTGCAGACGCAACCACCACGGCGGACCCTCCGGGAGGGCCGAGTTGTAGCTCGTACGGCAGCCCATCCGCTCGACGTCGTTGACACCCGGCTGCACCTTCTCCGCCGTGACGAACGCCAGATTCTCGGCCGTGACCCGCAGTGCCTCGGACATCTTTACCGACGTGGATTCCATGCTCTTACTGCCTCCTTGCTCGCTGTCCGCACCGGGATTACACGAAACCGCAACCAGCATCGTCAATCCCGCCATCGCGGCCGTCCATGCGCGCGTCATCGAACCTGCACCTTTCGACCAAGGCCCGGATTGTCTGTGACATGCGGATTGCCGTAGGGGTCTTCCCATCTGGGATTGGTAGGCAACGTGAACGGGCCGATCTTGGCCCCCGACAACCACTGATCGCCGTACGCCTTGGCGATATCCTTCACCGACTCGTTCAAGCTGCTGTCGTCCCCGAGATTGATGTCGACATTGTTCGACTCGATGCCTCGTTCGACGTAGGTGGTCACCTCACCACCCCTGATCACGTTCGCCATGTTCTGAAACGCGTCGGACTTCGGATCGTCCCAGTAGCTGCCGTGCCCGTTCGGGCCGAACACCACCTCACCGGGATGATCCCTGTTCTCATCGCTGTAATAGCCGGTATCGAGACGGGTGACTCCGGGAATCGAATCCGGGTCTCCGCCAAGCGGATTACCCGCATGCGGGTTTCCGATGTCGCCGTCCGGAGCCCGCGGAATCACCGGCGGAAGGTCCAGATTGACCCCCGGGAACGGGGAGAATCCGGTGGGAATATCGCTATCCCGTGGAGCAAGTTGCGCAGCACCGATGAGGTCGCCGGGAGCAGTCATGGAGAACCGCTGGACATTCGGATTGGGGTTGTGCCACTCGGTACTGAGGATTCCCGTGCCCGCGGAGGACGCGTACAACACGCGGTCGGCGCGCAGCCCCATCTGTTCGGCTGTGCCGACAATAGATCCGCCGTACGAGTGCCCAATGTAGGTAGTGGGCGTACCGGGCGCGTGGCGGGCGACCTCCGCGTCGAGCTCCTTGCCGAACGAGACGAGTTGCGGTGCCATGGCCAATCCGTACGACGGGTCGGTCGCCTTGTCCAGCCCCTGCGGAAAATCGTTCTCCATATAGAGGAAGACCGGCGACCCGCTCTGTTTCGCCAGGTTGACGGCCGAATCGTGGTTGTTTCTACTGCCGTTGAGGTTGGTGTTGGTGCCAGGGACATAGACCCCGACGCCCGGCGCCCCGGGTTTGAGGTCGCCGATCTGTTCGATCATCCGGCCGTTGCCCTCCGTGGAGAACATGACGAACTTGCGATCGATCTTGAAGTCGGCGGGGGAACCGCCGGCAGGAACCGTCGCGAACGGGTCACTCATGGGTGCGAGCATCGCCCTGAGCTGATCGACCCGCGCCTGATCGGGCGTGGATCTCTGCAGTTCGTCGATGAGCGCGTTCCTGATGTTGATCTCGTTGGCGTCCGCGCGAACATCGAAGGGCACCCCGTTGGTGTTCCCCATGAACTCGGGGTCGGCGATGACCATCTGATGCACCGTCTCGGGGGTCAGCCCCTCCAAGAACGCACGACGCTCTTCCTCGGACATGCCACGAACCCGGTCGACGAGTGCGTCGGGATCAATCTTCTCCCCCGTCGGCAACGTGACGTCCTGCTGCCCGTCGCGCATGGCCTCCAGATCGTTGACGGCTTCCCGCAGCTTCCTGCCGTACATCTCGTCCAGCCGAGCCACCTCGTCCAGTCCCGCCTGAATCCTGCGCTGGTGGTCGGCGGCAGCCTGTGCCTTCGTTGAATCCGGGTGGCTGACCTCCCCGGTATCGGTAACCGTGAATCCCTCGGAGACAGCGGCGTCCACGTCCTGAAGCGTGTACTCCTTGGCGTGCTTGAGCGTTCGTCCCGCATCTTCGGCGTCATCGGATAACCGGTTCAGGACGTTCCGGACCTCACGGCCGTGGTCCAGCTCCTGGTCGACCTTGGACCGCGCCGCATCGTGCGTCTTGCCGAACCAGCCCGAGGCATCGTTGAACACGCGGTCGCACGAGTCCAGCGACGCATCCAGCGTCTGGGCGTTGTCGCGGGCGATGTCGGCGGCCTTGCTGAGCGCGTCAAGATTCCAGCCCCGGAGCTCACTGATCGTCGGGCGCATCAGCGTGGCTTGAGCGCGTCGAACGACGTGGCGGTCTTCTCGTCTTGCGCCGTCACGTTGGTGGCGAAGGTATCGACGAGCCCTGCCATATCCGAGAACCGGCGGGCAATCGAGGACATCGCCTTGATTCCGGGTGATGCGGTATCGCGGATGGCGGCCAGCACTTCACTTCCCGAACCCGAGGCGTCCTGAAACGAGGTCCACGGCATGTCGTTGATGTGCAGAGTCTCGCTCAGCCACGTTTTGGAAATGGCCGCGAGCTCCTCGGTCCGGACGCCGAACTCGTCGCTCATGATTTCCCTCCGCTAACTCCTCATCGGTGACTCTATCCAGTCAGACGTTCGGAGACGCGGATCGGTTTCATGCTTGTGGAGAAAGAATCAAATCGGCGGCCTTCTCGCCGAGCAACACCGAGGGAGCGTGCGTGTGACCACGGATGAGGCTCGGAATTACCGACGCGTCGACCACCCGCAGCCCCTGCACACCGCGCACGGTGAGATCCGGTGCAACCACGCTGGCCTCGTCTGTCCCCATCCGGCAGGTAGCGACGGGGTGATACAGCGTGTGTGAGTTGTTCTCCAGCGCGGCGACGAGTGTCTCCTCCAGGTTGTCGCTGGGATTCCTCGGTCGCAGGATCTTGCCGAGTATCGCCCGCATCGACGGCGTCTCGGCGATGCGGGCAGTGGTCCGCAGTCCGAACATCATGGCGGCGCGGTCCTGCCCGGCGGCATCGCTCAGGTAGCGCGGGTCGATGCGCGGCTTGGCGAGTGGGTCGGGTGAGGTCAGGGTGATCTCACCGCTGCTCTCCGGTTTGAGCAGAATCGGGCCCATCACGATGGCATGCTCGGTGGCCTCCCCCAGGCCTTCGTCGAAGAACGGTGCGGGCGCGAAGATCAGCTCCAGGTCGGGTAACGCGAGATCCGCCCGGCTGCGCAGGAATCCGTATGCTTCCCCGACATTTGAGGTGAGCATGCCGCGATGGCGCAGGAAGTAGTTGGCAAGCTGCAGCGGTTTTTCCGCGCCGTAGAGCGAGTCGGATTCCACCGCATAGCCCACCGGGCAGCACAGGTGATCGAGCAGATTCTGGCCGACCTGCGGGGCATCGACAATCACGTCGATACCGAGCTCGGCAAGGCGCTTGGCATCACCGATGCCCGAAAGCATCAGCAGCTGAGGAGAATTGATGGCACCGCCACTCAGAATCACCTCGCGCCGGGCTCGCACGGTATGGGTGATGCCGTCACGTACATACTCGACACCGATTGCTCTGGTGCCGTCGAACAGCACCCGGCGCACCTGGGCCTCCGTGACGACGTTCAGGTTGCGCCGCCGCAGGCCAGGTTTGAGGTAACCGTCCGCGGTGCTCCATCGGCGGCCGCCGCTCTGACACACCATGGTTTCCGAGAACCCCTTGGGTTCAGGAGTATTGGCCCGCTCGACATCAAATCCGGCCTCTTTGACGGCTTCCAGCCACGCCGCGGTGCTGGAGCGGGGGCTGCGCTGTTTGGAGATCTTCAGCGCGCCCTCGGTGCCTTCGTCGCTCTCGGTCGCGCCCTCCACCGTCTCGATGCGCTTGAAGTAGGGAGCGACATTCACGAAGGACCATTGGTCGCCGGCCACCGCCGCCCAGTCGTCATAGTCGGCCGCGAATCCACGGACCCACATCATCGCGTTCATGGAAGACGAGCCACCCAGCGTTTTCCCTCGCGGCCAATAGATCTGGCGGTTGTTCAGTGGGGGCTGCGGCTCGGTGAGGTAGTCCCAGTCGACATCGCTGCGGAAAAGCTTCGAGAATGCGGCGGGAATGTGGATTCCCATGTCCTTGTCCTTGGGGCCCGCTTCCAGGACCAGCACCTGATCGTTGGTGCGTTCGGAGAGCCGGGTGGCCAGCGGCGCCCCCGCCGATCCCGCGCCCACGATGACATAGTCAGCTGCCAAGTCCTCAACCATGTGGGGGACGGTAGCGGACTGGACACCGCGCCGGGGAGCTTCTGGTACAGGACGTCCCAGGTGCGACCGCCACGGTCATCCGCAGGCGTCTACGGGTACACCCGGTAGCAGTTCGTCCCGCCGATGCCGAGCACGTACACGGTGTCGCAGCGCGTGAAGCTGCCGTCGGGTGCGTAGTCCGACTCGCAGACCCCGCCACCGTTGCCCCACACCACAACGTTTCCGCACGGAGCCGCCGCGGCCGGACCAGCCAGCGCGACGCCCCCCGCCGCAAGCACGGCGGCGATACCCACTGAGGCCAGTAGTTTGCGCATGTCAGTTGCCTCTTCTTCATGCTCCCGGCCTCACCCTGACGCCGGATCTACCCATAGAACGTTTCCGTTTTTGGAAAAGTTTCCTTAAATGGAATGTTTGTTACTATGGCCACATGCCACCGACCAGCGGCCTGCGCGAGCAGAAAAAGTCCGAGACCAAGCTGGCGTTGAGCCGCGCCGCCCTGGAACTGGCCCTGGACCGGGGCGACCTGGCGGCGGTCACGGTCGACGAGATCGCGGACGCTGTGCGCGTCTCGTCGCGTACCTTTCGCAACTACTTCACCAGCAAGGAAGACGCCGTCTTGTTTTCGTTACGGGGCATCGAGGAAAACGCCGTCGGGCTGCTGCGTCGGCGCCCTGCCGACGAGCACGTGTTCGATTCCCTGGAAGCAGTGATGCTGGACCTGGCGACCTCCGAGGCCTTCAGCACCGCCGTCGCCGTCACTCGGTTGTCGGCGCAGAACCCGGGCCTGGCAGCGCATGACGCGGCCCGATCCGATGATGTGGGAACCGTCGTGCTCGCCGAAATCAGCCGGCGCACTGGCCTAGATCCTGAGGTCGACCTGTATCCGCGACTGGTCTGCAATGCCGCCTACGCGGTCCTCGGGACGGTCATCCAACTGGCAGTCTCCGATTCCACGCTTCCGAGAAACCCCGGAGAGCTTGTCGCCCAGGGATTTCAACGGCTGCGGGACGGGCTCGCGGATCAGCCGCGCAGCTGATCCAGCAGTGTGGCGATGCCATACAACTCGGTTTCCTGGATCTCCTTGACGACCCGGAGCAGAATCCGCTCGTCGCCGTCGTCGAGATTGACGCCTCTGTTCGTCACGGTCAGCAGCGTGCCGCCCTCATGTTCGCGAAAGGCCACGTGGCGTGTCCACCGGGCCGACTGCCCCGTGTCTGCGCGGGCATGAAGCCCCAGGGTCAAATGCTCGTAGGGGACGGCGTCGAGAAACTCAACCTCGAACACGCCGGTGAACCGAGTTCCCACCACCTGAACGGTGGTCATCGTGAACGTGCTCCCCACGGTGACGTCGACCGGCGGGGTGTCAGGCTTACCCCACCACGATGCCGGATCGACGAGGGCCGACCACACGTCGTGGGGAGGGTGCGGGAAATACCGTTGAACCTGTGTCATTGCTTCTCACTCACTCGAGAAGAAGTCCTGGTGCGCCCGAAGGGATTCGAACCCCTAACCTTCTGGTCAGGGGTTAGCACCCTGCGTGAGGTGCGGCTTTACGGGAATCCCGATCATCTGACCCTCCCTTCCAGAGCAGCGTAGGCGCAGCATGATCACCGATCGGACTCAGCGACCGCACAGCTATGTCACAGTTCACAAAACCCGGGCTGCACGCCTCAGATCCGGCTCTACGGTCGTGGCTTTATGACCCCGCCCCGCAAGTCCGGTCCCGCACCCCTGCCCGTGCCCGCCGGATGGGACGGACCCATCGAGGGCTACCGTCAACATCTCCAGGCTGCCGGACGCTCCAAAGCCACCATAGCCACACGCCTTTCGCACATCTGCCGGATAGCGCGAGTGCTCGATATTTCACCAACTCGGGTCACTGGCCGCGCGCTCAAGTCGTGGTTCGCCTCGCAGAAGCACTGGAGCATTGAGACTCGGCGCGGATATCGGAACTCGGCCCGCAGCTTCTTCGGCTGGGCACACGACGACGGGCAGATCGGCACAAATCCTTCCACCGAGCTGCCTCATGTCGCCGCTGCTGTCCCGCTACCCAAGCCCGCACCCGATCGCGTCTGGAAAGAATCGCTGCTCGCCGCTGACGCCCGCACTGCCGTCATGCTTGAGCTGGCCAATGGGGTCGGCATGCGCCGCGCTGAGGTGGCCCAGGTTCACACCAATGACCTCATCGAATCGTTCGACGGCTACCAGCTGCTGGTGCACGGTAAGGGCAACAAGAAGCGCGTGATCCCGATCACCGATGAGGTTGCGGCGATGATCCAGCGCGGCGCGGCCGGGCACACCCCCGGCGCTGGCGCCGAGGGATACCTGTTTCCCGGCAACGACAACGGCCATCTTTCCCCGCGCTGGGTCGGAAGACTCTGCGCAAAAGCCATGCCGGATATCTGGACCATGCATAAGCTGCGCCATCGGTTCGCCACCCGCGCCTACCGCGCCACCCGCAATATTCGTGCCGTTCAACGCATGCTCGGGCACGCCTCGGTGGCCACGACGCAGATCTACACCGCCGTCGATGACCACGAAATGAGAGCAGCCGTCGAGGGCGCCCGGGGCACCGGACCACAACCCTCCTGGCAATCAGCCGCCTAATCACACCGCTCCCACCGAGAGGCCTTGTGTCATGACCGTTGAAACACTCGACACCTGTCAGCAGCGCGTGGATCAGGCCGCGCGAGTGCACGGCTGGCTGGATCGTCGTCGGTGGGGAGGGCGGAGAACTCATCTATCGCCGCCCCGGCACTCCCTCATGGGTGAGCATCATGTACGCGCACACCGGCGTGATCCTGTGGGCCGACGGACAGGACAGCCGTCGCGCACCCTGGCACTTCGCCGGGATCGACAAGGTGGATCGGCTGGTGTCGTTCCTCGCCGGAAACTAGGCCGACCGCAGTACGATCCGCGCATGAGCCTCATGCAGAGCACCGCAACGGCTGCGGTCATCACCGCGTTGGCCGTTTTGCTCGCGCCCGCCGCACACGCCGATGAGTACGACAGCATCGAGGCCGACCTGAAGGCCGCGAACGTGCCGACCAGCTTCAAAGTCATCGCATCTATCGGTGCGTTCTGCACGCTCAAGACCAATGCGTTTTACGCCGGCCAACTGGATGAGGAAAAGGTCACCGGAGTATTAACCAAGCAGGGGATGACTAGCGGCCAGGCCGAGGTGGTGTGGTCGTCGATCAGCAAGAATTGTGTGCCCAAGTCCAACTAGGGCGCGCCGACGGAAGGTCTGGACTATGGTCGGCTCTTTAGCTCTCATCACCGTGGCCGGAGCGGTCGCCTCGGCCCTAGTACTCGCTCCGGCAGCGAATGCAGACGACCCCGTACCGCCGGGCTGTCAGACCGACCGCGTGGGAGTGTTCGGCACGCAGTTCCGAACCATCTGTGACGATCCGATAGCCCCGGACGGTTCGTGGCAGCGGACACGTCAGACCTACATGCCTGGTCAGCGCTTCGCCGTTGCGACGAGCGTCTACACCGTCGCCCCTGACGCCATCCCCCCTGGCGAGCCCGGGCACATCGAATGAGGTCGCTCGTGTTGGCCGCGATGATCGCCCTCGGGTGCGCACCCATCGCGCACTCCAGTCCTCAACCAGCCGGGATTGTGTGCGACATGCTGCGCAAGTACCCCGGCATGGGTCCGGTCGATGTGGCCCTGACGTTTGTCGAGGATCAACACCTCTACCGCAGCTACGATGCCGCCAGGGCTGTCGTGGACAAAGAGGTCATGAGCGAGTGTCCCGAGCTGGCGACCCGCGGTCGCTGAGCTACCTCATATTTCGGAGCGAAACCGGAAACGTCGCAGCTCAGTCGGGCTGAGCCTTCTGTCCCGTTAACGCCAAAACGCGCCCTCACCGGGTGGGGGGTGAGGGCGCGCTGTCGTTGACGTTCCCGGGCTACTTGAAGTCGCGCAACCGGTCGGTGATCTCATGCTCGAAGGCCAAGCGGTCCTTGCGCTCGTCGCGTAGTTCGCCACGTAGGCCGCCGATGTCGCCTCGCATGCCACGCAGATCACGTCCGAACTCTTCGAGGCGAGTGAGAACGTCGTCGAGCTGGCCTCCTACCCCGTCCACGTCGTCGCGGAGGTTCGTCTTGTGACTGTTCTTGACCTGGTGGAGCACGGCCCGAAGGTCTTTCCGGTACAGCCCGAGCACGAGCGCCACCAGGCCGATGACCACCCAGGTGGCCAGCTCCCATCCGTCACGTGCCAGGGGCGGTAACGATGGCCAGTCAGCGAGAAAGGGCACGATCACTCGGACGACCCACCTGTCCCGCCGCCGCGGATGTCTTGCGCAAGCTTGAGACCACCGAGGCCGGTGCCGATTAGGCCAGCACCAGAGATGATCCATTGCAGCGCGTCGTCAGCCGTCATCTTGCCGAGCGCGACGAGGGTGACGGTCCCGCCGAGCACGGATAGGAACATGACCGCGTAGACGATCAGGCGGGTGGTGTCGTTCTGCGGTATCGGATTGGGCATGGCGGATCCTTTCGAGGGGGTTGTGGCTACGGGAGCTTCCAGGCGGTCCAGGCCGGGGGTCCGTCGTTCCACCACGAGACGGTGCCGGGAACGGTGAATACCGTTGCGTCGGAGACTTTCTCGGTGATGATCTGCGCGGCGCAGTCCACCGCTGTCAGGCCACGCCAGAACGTTTCGGGCTGGTCGTGGTAGTGAAAGTGCGCGTTGGTCGAGACAAATTTGAGTGCGGCGGCGATGGTTTGGATGATCTGCGGCAGCAACGTGAACAGTTTCATCACGTCGAGGATCTGGCCGCCGACCTGGTTGGTCGGCCCCGTGGTGACCAGGTTGGCCACTGCGGACAGTGCCCCGGCTCCCGGCAGCGATGAGGCCAACAGTCCGAGCAACTGTCGGCCCACCGTCGACATGAACAGGTTGAACAGGTAGGCCGCGAAGTCGAGCGAGATTTCCATGCGGGTGAGGATCTGGTACAGCCACGGCAGCAGTCCCACGGCGTTGGGGTACATGTCGCCTTCGTGGGTGAACTGGTAGGTGATCGGGACCGCCCAGTCCGGCCCGAACACGCCCGAGATGCCCTGGCCGACCGGGTCGTTGCCGAGCAGTGTGGGACCACCGCGGCGCGATGGGCCGCCGAATCCGATGATGAGCTTGATTTCGTCGCGCCGGTCTTGCGGCCATTGCAGCAGCGCGGTGTTCACCACGTCATCGCCCATGCTGTAGCCCATCCACACCTTCGGAACCCCGACCATGGGCAGCGCTAGGCGTAGCAGCTCGGCGGAGCCCTCGGCGCGCGCATCGACGTAGGAGTGGGTGGGGTCGCCCATCAGGAACGCATCGGTGGAGAACCCGACGCCCTGCTGCACGAACCGCTTCTCTTTCGCCTTGGGTGCGACGAGCACGACACCGAGCCGGGTCTTGCAGTCGTAGGTGAGCACCCCGGGCTTGCTGTTGAACTTCGCATCCTCGGTGGCGGCGAGATACTCCTGCATGTTGCGCAGCGCCCGATCGGTGGCCACGTCGAAGACACCCGACTCGATCACGCCCAGGTTGTGCGCGTCCGATCGGCCGGCGTACGCGAACAACAGTCGGTGTTGCAGCTTGCGGATCTCATCGGTTGGGCCCATGAGCGGATCGGCGAGTTGGGGCTGCTGCCAGGTCATCATGCGTCCTTCCCGACCGGTGCGAACCCGTCGATCTCGAGGTGCTTGCCGATGACCGCGACGGCGTTGACGAGGGTGCGGTCGCCGAGCTGGGGCCACTCGATACGCACCTGGTCCCAGGTCTCCTTGGCGTAGTCGGGCAGCACGATCGGGCCCGGTGCCGGGTCGATGGGTGGGTGCTCACCGGGAAACGTGAACCCGTCCATGTCCTTGCGGACCTCACCGCGCAGCCAGTCCATATCCATGTTTCCCGGATCCCACTTGCCTTGGGCGGCACCGGCGTATTCCTTGTGGCCGATGACATGCGACTCGGGCGCTTCGAGCTTCACTGCGAGGGCAGCGCACGTATCACGCAGCGCGATAATCTGCGCATCGGGCCACTGCTCGTTGCCGTCGTGGGCGCACTCGATGCCGATCAGATGCCAGTTGCCGTCGTTGGTGGGCAACCACGGATAGGAGCCCTGTCCGGCGTGCCAGCAGACGCCGACAGCAACGATCGTCACGGTGCCGTCGGTGGCGATGTGAATGTTGGACAGCGGGCCCGGTAGATCGGGGCGGCCGTCGCGGATGGATTCTGCGGTGGCGTTGCGGTTTCCGGTGTGGTGCACCATGACACCGCGGATGTCTTTAAAGTCGCCGTGCCCGCGGTCCTGCCAGCCGTCCAACATTTTGAGTCGGACGCCGAGCGCGGGTCGTAGAACATCTTCGATCCAGACGGGATCGCCGGTCCAGGTCACGGTGGTTCCTCCTGTGGTTGGCCAGTATTTGTCCAGGTATGGGGTCACGGTGGCGATGCGTGATTTGATTTCGGTGAGGTAGGCGCGGCGGCCGCGCTCGTACCAGTACTGCGCGCTCGGCCAGTTCGGGGCCTGCTGTAGCCAGCAGATGTTCAGCCAGATATCGCCATGGCCCGGTGAGGTGCGCTTCTCGTCGAGCTTGTCGAAGAACGCCTTGATCTGTGCAGCGGCTCCGTCGAACCGATTGTCGTAACTTTCATCTTGTTGTGCGACACCGTAAGTGGTGCCGGTGGGATCCCACACGGTCTCTACCCATCGCGACTCCTGGTAGAGCGCCGACATTTCGGCAAGGCATTCATCGCGGGTGTGGCCGCGCTGCTTGGCCTCGCCGACGATGAGTTGTGCCACCCGGTCTTCGGTGGTCACGGCAGCCACCCGAAGAGGTTAGGCAACGTACGTTGCGCCTCTTTGATCAGGACGGTTCCGAGGATGGGCTCCAGATCCTTGAGCGCACGATCCCGCAGCCGGTCATAGAACCGGTCTGCGATGTAGTTGATCAGCGAATCAGCGGGTTTGCGTAGCCATTTCATCGGGTGTACTCCCTTTCGATGCGTGGGTCGATTTCCTGTGCGTATGACGAGAGCTGGTCCGATGCCCACCAGCCGAGCCGGAATGCGGCGACGGCGACGGCGAGGTAGAGCGCGCCATAGCGGGCGAGTTGGGCGAGCATCATGTCGCCAGTGGTGCGAGGGTGAGGGTGTCGGTGTTGATGCGGATGATGTCCCCGCTGGCTCCCGACTTGGTGACGGTCGCTTGCGACGACCACAGAAAGTTGCCCGCGGTCGGATGGTCCCAGAAAGACACGCCAGCAATGGTTTCCGTGCCACCGAGGGTGTGCTCGGGGGTGTTCGATTGGCTGATCGACCCGGATGCGGCTGCGGAGAATGCGCACGCGTAGCGGGTGGCCACCGAGGACGGGTTAGCGGTTCCGGCTGTGCCCGGGTCGCCTGTGTGCATCTTGGCGTACACGGTTGCCGGTGGTGTGTAGGCCACGTTGCGGCAGATGTGATCGAGCAGTTTGTTGGCCAGATATGTTGAAATACCCCATGCCATAATCGGATTCCCTTCTATTGGTAGGACCGGATGTGTGCGCGGCCTATGCCGCCGACGCGGCCCGGGTTGGCGATTCCGAAGACGCCGCCCGAGCCGGGGCCACCGCCGCCACCGGGCGCGTTGCCGCCTGTGTTGGTGCCCGCCTGCGCGCCGCCGCTGTAGGTCTGCCCGCCCACGGTGATGTCGCCTGCGGCTTCGCCGGGTTGGTTCAGGCCGTTGCCCGCGTAGGCGCCTTTACCGCCCGCCCCACCTGCACACGTTGTGGTGACCCCGTTGACCAGGAAGGTGGTGTCACCGCCGGGGCCGCCGTCTTTCTCCTTGGCGCCCGCGGTTCCGGCCGCCCCCACGACGCCGGTCAGAGTCAACGCCGATCCGGGAATGTCGATGTTGCGGGCGACGGTGCGTGCGTTCCATACGCCCTTGCGTCCGCCCTGACCGGTGGTGCCCAACCCGCCGTCGCCGCCACCACCGCCGCCCCCGGCGCCGCACCCCACGGCGTCCATGTAGTCGCAGTTGCGCACGATGTTGTGGGTGAACGCACCCGCGTTCGTGTAGTTGGCCAGGGTCGGTAGCCCGCCCGGCGGGTAGCCGAGGGTGCAGGCGCGGGCCGTGGTGACCGTGAGCGCGGCGTCGATCTTGGCTACTCGCTCGATGACCAGGGTTGAGGACATCGTGATCGTGCGCGTCAGGCCAACCGGGAGCAGCTTGTCGAAGCTGATCGAGCGTGGCGCGGTGAGATTGAGTGTCAGGTCGATCGGGGCGACTCGCATCAGGCTCACGGTGCCGGTCATCGCCAGGGAGCTCGCCAGATCAATGCCCATCACCTTGGACAGGAACAGGGCGCGTTCCATGGTCACGGCCAGCGCGAGATCCTGTTGGAACGTGGCCTGTAGTTGCAGGTTTCGGGTTAGCAGGATCGAGCGGTCGGCGGCGAGCTGGTACACGGCCTGCAATGCGAGCGCGCGATTCAGGTGGAGTGACTGAACTACGCCGAGCGCCTGCATGGCGATCAGTTCCACCTCGCCGACGCACATGATCGCGAGCGATGCGTCGAGGCCGATGACCGCGTGCCATCGGCCGTCTGGTGTTTTCGGTGGCGCGGCCGGATTGGGCGACCACTTACCGCCCGACGGCGCCGGTGGGGCGGTCGGGTTGGGGGACCAGGGCATCTAGGGCCCAGCGAAACCTATGCGCGAGACCACCTGCGCCTCTTCGGCATTCTCGGCGTCGCGAGTGCCGGTAATTTGCATCCAGGACGGGTTAGGCTTCCCGTCCGGGTCGAGCCCTCCGCGCTCTACCGTGAATGTGATACCGGGGAGTTCGGGCATGGTGAACGTTGTAGCCATCTCTTACGCCTCTCTGGGTTATGCGATTCGGCGGCCATCGAATGTGGCGATGCCGGATAGAGCCGTGATGCTGCGCGGCACAATGGTTTCCGATCCGGTTGAGCCGTTGGACCGTATGTCGTAGTCGACTGCGATGAATCCCGGCTGCACGACATCCCCGGCCACAAGCGGGATCTCAAACGGGCAACCTGACGGAATGGCTCCGGTGATGCGGGTGCCGTTCTTAAACAGCGCCCAATAGGGCACGGATGTGCCTTTGGCGGTGACCGATCGGTATGTCGTGCTTATCCGGTACAGGCCGGTGGTGGCAATCTCGATGCGCGCCGTGCCCAGGTCATCGAGAGTGACATCGGTGGTGTAGTCGTTGAATGTGAAGAAACCGGACGGGAATGCACCGGCGGAATAGGGTCCATAGGTGACATCGGCGGTGCTATCGCGTCTGATGCTCCATGAATTTGACATCGAGAATCCCGCTCCCGCTGAGGTGTAGTCGGACATCGCGAATGCCGCGATCCGGTAGGAGTCGTAGGTGAAAAAGGGGCTTGCCCGCTGCACGCTGAACATCGAATACCGGTACGCGGCACCGATACTGATGGTGTTGCTTGCGTCGGTCGCCGAGAGAATTTGTCGGCCGTTGACGCGCACGAAGTAGTTATTTCCCGAGCAGCGGATCTCGATACGAGCGCCCTGCTTGACCGCGGACAACCCGGTTTGCAGGGTCAGCGGCGTGTTAAATGACCAGCTGCTACCCGACCGCGTGAACTTGCCTATGCGGATCTCGCCCTCTTTGGCCAAGCAGTAGGCGCCCTGTGTGCGCCCCGAGTCGCATCGGATGTAGCCACCCGAGTAGTAGTTGCCATTCTGGGTGTCGCCCAACACAAATGACGCCGACTGGCCATCGGTGGCGTAGGTGTAGTTCGGGCTAGCGAAGAAATACCCGTCACCGTTGCCGTTCCTGACACCCGCATAACCGGAGTCCCCGCGAATGGTGACATCGCCAGGGGTCGGTCCGGTGGTCCAGTCCGTCGAGTTCAAGGCGGCACCATCGGCACCGGAGAACACGAAGCTGTAGCTGTTCCCGCCGCCCGTGTTCTGCTCGGTCTCCTGCTCCTGCAACGTGGTCTGGGCGGCAATAGCACTCTTGAGCGCATCCTGCGACAGACCGAGCAGCGATAGTAGTGAAGTCTTGGCTTGGTCGATCTGATCGAGGATGGTTCCCGTTGTGCCGGTGGCTGTTCCGTCCGCGCCCGTCTTGACACCGCTGAGCATGTTCCCGAGGTTGCTGACCAAATCGTTTACCCGGCTCATATCGAAATTGCCCGTTACATCACCGGCCGCCATGGTCCCGTTGCCAGCTAGCTTCTGAGTCTTGTTGTTGTTCAGGCCAAACCAGTCCTTGACGCCCTGCACTAGCGAGTTGATCGGCGTGACGATGTTGCCGTTGAGAATGTCAAGAATCTGGTTGATGACCGTCTGCATGATCGCAAGGCCAGAGACCTGCGCCTGTTGGATCAGACCAGCGATCTCCGATGCGGTGATCTTGCCGTCGGACGTGATCGCCTGTAGGCGGGCCTCGATATTGGCGACCTCGGAATTGACCGACCCGCCGATGGCATCCACCATCTCGCGCAGGTCTGTAACCAGCTCGAGGTCGAGGAGGTTCGATGCCCACGGCCGTGCGTTGGAGAACCAGACATTGCCCGCGGTGGCGCCCGGGCCGAGCTCGATGAATTGGGCCGCGCTTGCGGCACCCGCTGGCACTGTGTGCGTCGTGACGGGTATCCATTGCCAGGCCCCGGATGCGCCGCCCGGGGTGATCGAGCCCTTCGTCACATCGCCGATCAGCGCACCGGCCGCGTCCCAGAATGACCAGCCCGTCTTGATCGTCGCGCCGCTGCCGCTGTAGCCCGACCACATTGCCGCCGCGCGCTGGCTGAGTGTCTGACCCTCGCGCACCGAGAACTGGTCCGTGCGAAGAATCTGTGTCGTGCCGTCGGCGGTCCCGCGTGCGGACCCGCCCGAAAGCCAGCCCGGCACCACGCCATCCCACGCGAACGGGCCACCGGCGATGCTGGCGGCGTTCAGGAATTCGCCCGCTCCGTTCGCCAGGTCTTGGATGACATCGGCGAGCCAAGAGACGGGGACGATGCCGTTGAACAGTTGGCTTACGCCCTTGCCGATGGCCTCGAAGAGGTCAGTCCAGCCAGCCTCGATCTCGGCCAGCGTGGGCCACCCCACGTCTTGCCCGGAGGCGAGCTGGAGCAGGCGGCGTATCGGCATGAAGATCTGTTGAATCGCGAGCAGCGTCTCGTCGTCGCCGTCGTAGGTGCCCATGATGGCCTCGACCAGGCCGACGAACTGTCCGACGACGGGAAGGCTTTCGATGAAGTCCAGCAGCAATGCCGGTAAGTCGTCCGGTCCTTGGATGTCGTTCGGGTCGGCGTTGGCGACATGGGAGTTGAATCCGGCGAAGAGTTTCGTCAGGATCCCGAACGGCGATAGGTCTTGCAACGGGTCGCCACCAGTGGAGCCGTGGAAGGTGCCGGGCATGCGTTCGGCGGCGCGATTGCGCATCGCCGCGGGTGTCAAGTCCTGGAGCTTCTCGGCCAGGGTCTCGATTGTCAGTGCGCCAGCGGGAAGGTTGGGCACACCACCGGGGGTGGTCAACGCCGGACCGCCCGAGACGCCTTGGGTATGCGCTTAGGGCACTTGGGGGCGGTGGCGGTCATCTCCACCACCGGCTCGGCCTCGGTGTGCTGCGGCTGCTCGGGGAGCTTGATCGATTCCTGGCGTACCCCATCGGTGATCCACGCCGGTGCGTGCACGGCCGAGGGGTCGACATGTTCGGTCTGCCGGATGCCGATGGCTACCATCTGTGCCGCTAGGTCAGCGACCCATGGCTGTAGCACGGTCAGCGGCATTTCGGTGGCGGTCAGCAGTGCCGAGGCCAGCGCGCCGCCGACGGCCTTGGTCTGGCCGTCGATGTCGTCGGGCGCCGGGATCTTCTTCGGGATGACCTCGGCGTCAATGACCTTGTCGGCCAGTGCCGTTGCCTCTTCCGGCGAGATACCTTCTGTCACCACAGTCCTATCTGTTGTAGGCCGCTCATGGTGCGGCTCATCAGTTCGGCCATGCGCTCGATTGCGTCCTTCTCCTTGCGTGTGTCCCCGAACGTGCCCTCGATCGCCAACGCCCTGCCCTGACCCCAACTGATGTCCAGAGAGCGGCAGCGCCGCACGAACACTCGTGGCATCAGGTACTTGCTGGTGCCGCCCACGCGGTCACCGAGCCACCAGTGCCCAAACCCGTTGTCGCCGATCAGCCACGGCGACGCATTGGCCACGGTCAGATCAAACGATGTATCAGGGTCGGTCTCGCGCCGACGGCGACGCAGATCCATCGTCGAGGCCGCGGTGAACGCCTGCGTGACGTTCGTGCTCGTGGTCTCCAGGTAGTGACCCCAACCCTGTCGGCTCGTCCGCAGCAGCAGCGGCACCGACATGTGAGCCAGGATCGAATCTCGGTAGATCGGGTTCAGGAACGAATCAATCGCGCCACCGAGCGAACCGACGCTGATATTGAATCCGACGGCGAGACTGATGGTGGCAGAGATGTTGTCGCCGAGAACGTCGCCACCGTATTGTATTGCAGCACTGATTAATTCGTTCACGCCCGGCATGGACAAACCGCCCACGGTGATCCGGCCGGGACCGCCCGGCGAGCGCGAGAAGTTCGAGGTTTGAATGCCGGTGATGTCGCCGTCCCGGTACACCACGTAGGGGTGCGCGGGTTGGGTGCCGAGAATGCCGGGCAGTCGGTACCCGGTCTCATCGATCGTCTCCCCAGTGAACAGGCTGTAGCTGTCCTCAACGTGATTCGAGAGAAGGTCTGCGATTGTTCGGGTCAGGCCAGTGGCGAGGTTGCCGCCGATTGATGTGCCAGTGCGGAAACCCGACTTGTCTACGATGCGGACGAACAGCGTTCCGGTGCGCCAGTTGGTGCCTGCACCCGGCCAGGGTTCGGGGTCTCCGGCTTTCCAGCGCCGTAGATCCCATTGCAGCTCGGCGTCTTCCATGATCGGCGCGGCCACGTCGAAGATGGACGTTTTGATACTGCCGACGACCAGCGAAATCGGCGCCACTGAATCGCCGAACGTGCGTGGCACGATGACGATTTGCGACTGCTGCCAGATGTTGAGGAATATCTCGACCAGTTCGGCGATGTTCCAGTTGGCGGGGTCGAGCAGCTTGAATAGGGTGGCGATGTCAATGTTGGTCAGCTGCAACCGAAGTAGGTTCGCGGCCATCGTCAGCAGGATCCCGTGATCAGCCTGCGCGAGTAGCATCCACGCCTTCGGCTGCTGAATCAGACTGATCGGAAGGAACGGGTTACCCGCTGTATGAACGAATTTCAGTTCCTCGATGTCGTCCAAGAAGTCGATGACCACCACGTCTCCCGTGGCCCCGCGCTCAATATGCACACCGTCTTTGGCCTTCATCCGCCCACCGATGCGGGCGCCCATCGTTTCGACGATGACGTGAATGTTGCTGGTACCGCGGGCGTCTTCGTCGAGCGCCCAGAACGCCGCCCAGGTGCCGCGCCTATCGTCAAGGTCAATGGGTAGGCGCAGTGAAATGGTGCCGGTCTGGTTGACGACCGGACTGACACGTCCGCCCAGCTCGCCGCGCGCTGTGCCGCGATAGACCCAATCGCCGTCGTAGAGTTCGATGTGCGGCGGGTCGTAGGCGCGCTCGATGCGGTACTCGCGCACCTCGCGCGCCCACGCCGCGAAGTCGTCGTGATCGGTGCCGGTGAACGGCTCGGCGAATGTGGCGACGGTCACGCTGCCACCCCGTACCGATCGCGCTTGACGTGGCAGGACCGGCATAGCGGGTCATACCTCTGCGGGTCAGGCGAGTATGGGACGGGCTTCTTTCCCTCCCATAGTCCGACCCCCGTGTGGAACAACGGGTTCGGGTCGGAATGGTCGTAGGACCACGCGTGCGCTGGCGCGCCGCATTCGCTGCACGGATGATTTTTCGCCGCACCGTATGTCGCTCGCACGCGCTGATGAGCGGTGCTGTAGGCGATTGTGGCGCGGTCGGGCCACGGCATATCGGCAGGACGTCCACCTTCGCCGTATCGGATCTTCGCGCGTGCCGAGAGCGCTTCGGCATTCTCGGCACGGTATTGCCGCCTAAGCTCACGGGAGGCTTCGACATCGGCGTGGTACGCCCTGCGCTTGCCTGCTAGTACCTTCTCGCGATTGGCAGTTCGATACTGATTCTGGCTCGCCAGAATCGCTGTCTTGTTGGCCTCGTAGTGATCACGCTTGCACGCTTTGCACCAGCATTGCAAACCATCACTAGATCGGGTGTGCTTGCCGAATTCACCGCCCGCCTTTGTCAAATGGCAACGTGTGCAGGTCTTCTCGATGATCACTGGGTCAACCCACTTTCCGCCGACCAGAAACGGCGTTGCCGTAGTGTGGCTTTGGCCCCCGATGGGCCCTGGCACACGACGGGCATCTGCACCGGGTCATCCTCGGTGCCGGTGTACTGGGGTACCGGGTAGAGCGGTTCAACCCCGTTGAACAGACCGGCAGCGTTCGACAGATCAGCGCTCAGGTAGGTGTCCATGAACGGATCGGACATCACCGAAAGCATCTGCGTGAGCTGCGGTGTGACGATCATGCGTGCCGCGTCGGCCCCCACTGGGCGGTTCCACTTGCGCTCCTGACCGAACGCGAAGTCGGGGAACTGCCATGAGATTGCCGGGTCGAGTTCCCATTCCGGCCACTCGTCTTGATCAGTCGGATTCCACACGTCGAACCATCCGGTATTGGGGTTGGTCACCACGCGGGCGATGTGGATTCCGGCGGTCGATTTCCCGGTGAACAGCGCGACTAGGAACCCATTCAGCGGCCCCGTCATGAAGGACAGCGCGTACCCGAACAACGTGGCGGTCACCGTAACCCCGCCAGTGCCGATGTTCGACAGCTGCTCGATGGCTTGCCGCAGCGTCGATGCTGACGATACGAAAGAGATTGGTGCGGTGGTCTGTCCACCGATACTGATCGTGTACGACAGGGTGCCCAGGGTGATTGAGAACGACAACGGCGCAAGCGATGTCCCGTCGACCGTCAGCGTTCCGGGGCATGTTGCCGGCGTGCGAACGGTCCAGCGCCCCGGATCGCCCGACACGGTGACGTTCCCGACGCCGATGGTCGGCAGGGCTTCCAATGCGGCCTGAACGGTTGCAGCGTTCGCGTCGTATGGGATCGCGGTGGTCAGCTCGGCCGCGCCAGTGGTCACCCAACCGAGCTTGAACGTGCCCGACGTAGCCGCCAGATAGACGGTGAAGTTGCCCGGGTTGATCCACTCGGAAACGTCTTCGGCGCTTTCGTACATGGGGTTGTAGGCGTGCGCCGAGACCACCGCGTGATACACCTCGTCGATATCGGCGTCTTGCCCGTCCTCGGTGGTGTACTGAATTTCCTTGCCCAGCTTCAGGTACAGGAACCGCGGACCCGAGGGCCCATCCCAGGTGCACTTGACCTTGCACAGGTTGTACGGAGTGCCCCAGAGCTTTTGAAACCGCGGACGGGACGCCGGGGTCAGCCAGAATGGCAGGATCGGATTGCGGATCGGCACCTCTTCACCAACCGGCCGACCGCCAGGCTGGAACGCCCCGGACTGGGTGCGCATCGTAAACCCGGTGTCATACATGCTCTTCGGATCCGTGTCGAGCACGATGTCGTCGAGCAAGTACTCGTCATTGGGTGCGGACACCACCACCGAATCACCGTTCGACGATTCCAGCGTGATTGTTGCAACCGCCACCTCAGGACCACCTACTCAACTTCGCCGCGGATACTTCGTCTTGCTGCCGGCGCATCATCGACACGGCGTCACTGGTGTCGAACGCGCTGATCGTGGTGTTGAATACCGGCCCCGGCTGCGCCCCGGCCTGCGCACCGTGAGCCGTCCCCGCGGGAAGCGCTGCGGGCGCCGGTACAGCGGCCGACGTGGCAATGGGTGCCGCCCCACCGAATCGGCCAATCCCGGCGCCCTCGGGTGCAGCACCAGGGCCACCACCAGATCCGCCGCCAACCGATATGCCGCTGACGAACTGCGAAATCCCCTTGAGCCAGCCCGGCGAATCGCCGACCCCCAGCACCCCGAGCGCCGAGGACACCTGTCCACCGACCGCCGCGGCGGCTGCGTTGCCGAACTCGAATGTGCGCTCAGGGGAATTGGGCGTGGCCTTCGTCTTGACGCCCATGCCGCTGAGCCCAATCCCCGACAGCCCAGAAATGGACGACGGCAGATTGAACCCGCCGCTACCGGTGGCCGATGCGCCACCGCCCGGTGCTGCGCTCACCGCTTCCGTGCCGCCGGACGTGACAGTGGTGTCGCCGACGGGCGGGTTGACGCCCGCGGCCACACTCTGCCCGGTCTCGGCCCCCTTGGATTTCAGCGCACCCAACAGGCCATTGGCGATACCGGGCCCCGAGAATATGTGCACGTGATCCATGTGGTTCTGCGTCGGGCCACCGCGGTCTTCCATCTTGGACCAGCCGTTACCGGAGTTGATTCGCTGCTGCCAGATGACCCACTTGAGGTCGATCGCGGGCGCGTTGGCAAGCGCGAAATCCGCGACGGAATCGCCCTTCGACTTGTCGCTGGTCATCACGTCCAGCGCGCGGCCGGTGGAATGCTCCCCGTACTTGTCCTGAGGCCGCCATCCGCCAATGTCCTTGATACCGAACCGCTCCGAGATGATCGAACGCAGCTCCTGCGAGCCCTTGACTAGGCCACCCCCGGAGTAACCGGGTAGCTTCCCCTGGTTGTTCAGGTAGTCCAGCAATCCGGGGTAGGCATTCTCAATTCCCTTGCGCGACTGGGATTTGATAACGAACTCGTCACCGTGGACCACTCCCGCTATCCGGTTGACCGGTACGTTTCCCGTATAGCCTCCAACGTCGAACCCGAACTTTGGCATGTGCGGTATCGCGCTAATCTTGGTGCCACCGACCTCGATAGACAGCGTGTCGGCGACCGCATTCCACTTATCGCCGATCCAATTGAGCACCGCGACAAGGCCATTCTTGAGCCCGTCCCACATGCCCTTGGCTGCGTTGGTGATAGCACCCGGCAGACCCTTGACGAAATCGACCATGCCCGTGAACTTCTCGCGAACACCGGTCCACACCTCGCTAGCCTTGGAGACGAGCCAGTTCCAGCCGTCTCCGATGCCTTCCCATACCCTCTTGAGCATCGGCCAGGCGGTGTCCATGAACCACTTCACGACAGCCTCGGCGGCAATCTTGATGGCTTTCCACGCGGCGTCGACAATGGCGCGGAACCGGTCGGAATGCTGATATGCGTAGATGATTCCCGCCACGAGCGCGCCCACGGCCACCACAATCAGGCCAATCGGGTTGGCCGTCATGGCCAGGTTCCACAACCGTTGTGCGGCGGCGGCTGCCTTGCTGGCGAATGCGACCGCGTTGGCGCCCGCTGACGCCAGGATCGCCGCAGCGTTCATCCCCTCAAGTAGCGGGGTCGCGGTACCAAGGGCGTTGTTCATGGTGTCTAGCGCGCCCGCACCCCAGGCGTCATCGCCGCCGATCAGATCCTTGGCGGTCGTTAGCGCGCCGCTGACCTCGCCGATCCGGCCGGTGATTGCACCCGTCACCGCGGTCACCCTCTCGGATGCCTTTGACAGCCCACCGGCCATCGAATTGCCGAGTCGAACTGCAATATCCGTACCGATGTTCGCCCTGTCCACCGCGCCGACAAGGCCGCGCTTGACCGCCTCGCCCGCCCGGTCGTATCGGCCGTTCGTGACCGCATTGAGGATCGATGTCACGATGGCCGCGCCGGTGCCCGCGCCCACCACCGATCCGAGGCCGGGAAGGGCGCTGCGCAGGATGTTGCCGACAGAACCTGAAATGCCCGACATTCCAGTGGGAATGGTCTTGGCGATCTGCTCGCCAATCGCGCGGCCAGCGAGCGCCCCGGCCTCTGCACCGGCGTTGGTGATCGCCGCCTGCTCGATCTTCGGCACTACCTTGATGTCGCCGGTGTGCTTCTCGACCGTCTCCTTGGTCTGCTTACCCGCGGTCTCGGCGGCGGGCTGGTCGACCTTCGGCCTGACCGCAACCTCGGCGGTCTGCTTCTCGATGGTTTCCTTGACCTGCTTACCGGCGGTGTCGGCAGCCTTCTGGTCGACCTTGGGTGCGATCGAGACGTTGACGACCTTGCCGTCGATCTGCTTGTCGATCGCTTCGGTCACGCCCAGCAGTGACGGAATGATCTGAAGTGTCGCGTATCCGATGGTTGTCACGTATGTTTCACCTCCACAACAGGTTTCATTGTCAGATGGCTACTTGGTGTAGCCGCTCTTGCGTTTCAGGAACATCGCCTTGAGCGCCTTCTTCGCGGCGGCAACGGCTTTGGCGACCATTGCGGCACGCGTCGGATGGTCGATGTTCTCGGGCACCTTGTCCGGGTCGCCGAGCAGCTTGACCATTGCCGCCCACACATCAGCGATGAGGTGATCGGTGATCGTCCATCCAGGCTGACCGTCATTGACGGCCGCTACCGTCCGCGAATGAGGCGGCAGGTGGCGCACCAGGACGCCGAGACGGCGGATAGACATTGTGCCGCGGTACAAATCGGTGAGATCAAGTCCGTTGTAGAACTGGGCTAGGTCGGCCTCTACTTCGTCGCCGTGCTCGTCGAGCAGGCTTAAGAGGCCGATTATTCCCCCGAGAGCTCCAACAGCTTGGCGCCGATGTCCGCGAAATCTCCCACAGTCGGGCTTGTTGCGAGAAATGCGGCCCACTGTTCGGATCCGAGAAGCAACTCGGTACCGCCGAGTTCGTCGCCGTCCTTGAGCTTCATGTAGGCGGCCAGGGGCACAGTGTTGCCGAATGGGATTCGCAATGTGATCCCGTTCTGCTCGATGTCGACGTATCCGTCAGCTTCGGCTTGACGAATCGCCGCCGACTTCTTGGCCTTGTGATCTTGCGGCTTGGGCGCATTGGCTGGAATTGCTTTGCGCGGCGCGCTTTTACGTGGTGCGGTCATGACTTTCGACTCCTTGACATGGGGTCCGACTCTGGTGTTGTGGAGCCCCACCCCGGCCGGGGGAGTCGGTTCACCGACCGGGATGGGGTGCTTTTCGCCTACGTGACGGTGACGGTGCCGCCGGTGCCGGCCGCGGACACCGTGGTGACCGGTCCGGTGAAGATGGCCACCAGCGGACCTCCGTCGGGGCCTTCGACGGTCACGCCCGGATCGTCGAGCGCCTGCACAGAGTCCAAGTCCCGCAACGCGGACTGCAACGCATACGCGGTCAACGCCGTAATGGAGACCGTGGGATCGCCATCCACCGTCACTGTGTAACCAGTGACGCCAGAACCAATGTCGAACGTCTTGGTGACATCATCGGCAGTGCTGCTGTCCAGGTACTTGAACACATCCCCGGCCGCGTCGGCGGTGTGGTGCACGGTGATCTCCGCGAACGACAGTTCGCCGTCGACAATGCCGCCGTGGCTCTTGAGCTCGGCCAGCGCCGGACGCAGCGCCAACCACACGCGGGTGATGTCCTCATCGACGTACCGGTACAGCACGTAGATCTGAACATCCTTGGGGATGCCCAGCTTGTCCGGCGTGGACCCGGGCAGCACGATCTTGCGGGTAACGGGGTTGTACTCCAGGGCGGTGAAACCGCTCTTGAGCTTGCCCTTACGGAACTTGATCCGAAACGACGGGTGTCCGAACCCGTCGTATTCCTTGACCTCGCCGGACGGGTCGAGCGGGATGCCCTTCTTGTCGTCGATCAGGCCGGAGAACTCCCAGTTCTTGGCCCCGGGGTCCTCGGTCGCTGCCGCCAGCATGATCGCGGCGATATCGGTAACGTCTGCCTTGAGGATTAGCCAGACCTCTGCCTTGTCCGGGATGACGGTGGCATCAGGATTGATGGTTGCAACCATTGTTGATTCCCTCCTTAAGGGCGTGAGAGCCCTTGCGGGCCAACAAAAAACCCCGCCAGATAGGCGGGGTTGATTCGGTGCGCGACAGCGCGGTTATCGGGTGCGGACGCGGGTTCGCACGGTGAACGAGATGAGGTCGCCGCCGGTCTTCTTGTCGCGGGCCTCCAGGAACGCAGTGCCGGGCAGGATCGCAGCGATACCGGGAATCCGAGTGGTGAGTAAGCGGGGCATCGCCGCGTAGGCGTATTTCGTCAACCGTCCCGATGTCCACGACGTGACACGGATGGTCGGATCGGTCGCCGCCGGCCACATGTCCAACGTGCTGCCGTCGTCGGCGATCAGCAGTACCGGGGGAGAGTCCAGCGTCCAGTCGGCCGGAAGTTCTAGCCGCACCGACAGTTCCGGGAACCGGGCCGCCAGATCAGCTTTCAGCCAGTCCTTGACCAGCCGCGCTACGTCGACCGGTTCACGGCTGGTCATTTCGGCGGGTTCACTTCCAGTCCGGCAGCCGCGGCGGCGCGCGTGAGCACACCATCCTTGGCTTGACGTTCGGCCGGTACCGTCACCGTGGCGACAGCGCGGTCAGTGGTGTACTCGTCGATGGTGGAGAATTCGGCGACCGTGGCGCCCTCGTCGGCCAGCTCGCCGACCTGTAACGCCAGCTCAAGAATGTGAGCCTTGGTCATCTCTTTGAGAACTTCGGCGCCACCCTCGCGGTCCAGCTCGAACGTCATCCTTGCCCCCTCTTGCACAGCACCTCGAGGCCGCCCAATATCGGCATTGAGCGCCAGTCATTGACGATGATCTGGAACCGCTCGCCGCGCACCGTTAGCTCATCGCTGTTCACAATGTCGGTGCCGGTATCGAAATAGACGACGCACGCGATGTCTTCACCGTCGCGACCGCGTTCGATTCGATCCACACCGCCGCCAGGAGCGACTGCGATTGCCACCAGTGCGGTATCGGTCGCGTCTATCAGCTGGCCGTTCTCGTCGCGACCGCCGCCGCGGTGACGGGTCACTGGCTCGCGCAGTGTCGCCAGGCCGCCCAAGACGCTCACGTGAGGTCGATCGCGCGCTTGGGTCCGCGGTACCGGGCAAGGATGGCCTTGTCCGACTTGGAGAACCACACACGGCCGGACGAATCGGCGAAACTCACGGTGAACGGACCCGCACCTAGCGACTGCGCGCCGACGGCCGGGCCGGACAGTGTCGCCGCAACGACGCCGGCCACTAGGTCGGCGATCGACTTGGGTGCTGCCTCGGTGACCTCGAAAGTCACTTCGGCTGTGCATGCCTTGACGCCGTAGAGCGTGCTGCCGTACAGCGTCCACCCGGTGATAGGCGTCGGTGCGCCAGTGGTGGGATTCACTGCCGACACCGTGGTGACCGATTCGACCCGCGCCGGGATACGCACCCGGCCGCCGTGAACCTTGCGGCGGGTGGTGTAGGTGCCCGGCTCGAAACGAAACCCGTCGGTGGCGGTGAGTACCGCCTCTGACGCGATCCGTAGCAGCTGCTCGGCCCGGCCGGTTTGGGCAGGGTCGAGCGTGCCGCCGAGGGCCGTCGCTACGTCAGCTGGCGTCGCCAGTGTCACCGGCGGGCTTTCCCTGCTGACGACGCGCCTTGACGGGGGTTACCTCGACATCGACGAGATCCTCGCGGCGCTTGAGGGTGTGGAAGTACTCGATCTGCTCGGCGTCGGTCTCGTCGTCGAGTGTGAGCGAGACCTTCTGGTTGGACTTGTTGAGGATGGTGACCTGCACAGCGGCCATGGGTTTCGTCCTTTGTCTAGAGGGGGTAAGGGAGATGGAAGCGGCCCCAGGGGAAGTGGGGCCGCTTCCTGCTCGCTACTAGGTGACCGTCACGTCCACGTCGCACACCGCGAGAGCTTCGGGGCGAACGACCTTGGCGCCGTACAGGTGCAGGCCCTTGAGTGCGTCCGAGAACGAGTTCTGCGGACGGAAGGGCTCCACCTTGTTGATCTGGTTGGCGTACGTGGTGGCCATCGAATGACCCGCGACCACGAAGTTGGACACCTCGGGCGCGGTGCCCGCGGTACCGGCCGGGATGGTGTTGGCCACCAGCACCGAGAACCCGACAATCCGGCCGACTTCGCCATTCATAATCGGGGCGTTGGTGCCGTACTTCGACGCGTCAGTGAACCGTGGATCGCCAAGGATCAGCGCATAGAACTCGGGCGAGACGAGCAGGAACCGGCCCACGCCAGGCACGTTGGCCTTATCGAGGGCCAGTCGCAGCCTGCGCACGAGCAGGTAGGCCGCGTCGGCGGTGGCGACATCCTGGGCTGCCAGGACTGTGCCCGCCTGGGTGGTCATGAGACCAGACAGGAACGCATCGGTGACCTTCACCAACTCCTGCGCAGCCAGATATGCCGCCTTGGACATCAACTCGCCGTCGTTACGGACCTGGCGGGCGTCGATGTCGTCGACCTCGAATGCGAAGTACTTCGACTGATCGACCAGCAGGGTCTGGTCTGTGGTGGCCAGGGTCTGCGGATCAATGGCGGTGACGTTCTTGGTGTACGTCGCCACGGTCGGCGCGGCCAGTGAGCCGATGTGCACGGTGTCGCCGCATTCGGAGATCTCGCCCTCGTAGTCGCGGTTGATGACACCGCCCTGGGCGAAGACGTACTGCGTCTGTAGCGCGATCATGAGCTGTGCAGTCCACAGCTCGGGAATGAAAGTGTCGACAGCCATTGTGCTGCCCTCCTTTTCGGGTAGTTGCTACTTTTTGCTGGTCATGAGTGAATCCAAACGGCCTTCTTTGCGGGCCTGGACAATCGCCGCGTGATCCCCGGCCGCCGACAGCTGGTCAAGCTCCGACTGAGTCATCTGCTTGACCTTGCCGGCGTCACCGCCGCGAGCACCGGCGCCGAAATCCGGTGATGCCGCCTTGCCTCGGAACGCGAGCAGCTTGTCGGCCGACGCTTCGAGTTCCTCCTGCGTCGAACCGGACAGCAGATCTGCCGGAACACCCTTGTCTGCTGCCACTTCCGCGCGCAGGGCACGGACCTCGACCTCAGCGGCCCGGGCCTCTGCCTTGGCTGCTCGGTCAACCGCCTTGTCTATCGCAGTTTTGTTCGCCTCGGTGATCTCATCGAATTGCTTTGCCTTGTCGGCGTTGGCCTTCGACTGATCCTCGTGCTTGCGAGAGAGTGCCTTCCACTTGTTCGCCTCGGCTACCCAATCCGTGTCGGCTGGGGGTGCATCGGCGGGTGGAGTGTCGGTGGTGTCCGTATCGGCGGGTGGCTGATCGGTTTCGGTATCGTCCATTGGTTGGATCTCCCTTGTCGGGTATCTACTCGGTGCCCATGCCGGGCCATTCCCGCCGAGGTGGCAGGGAAGCTAGTTCGCCAAGTCGTTGCGCAGCTTGGCTATCTGCGTGAGGTGGTACTTAATCTGCGGCGAATCCTCAGGTAATCCCTTGGCGCGCAGGTTGGCTAAGCTTGATTCCAGGCCGGGCAATAGGCGCTTGGCCGCGGCCGATTTCGCTTCACCCGGCGTCGTCGGTGTCGGCGCGGGTGTCGATCGATCGGACTTCGGTATGTCATCCGGGCCGCGGAACCGCTCGTTGCGCAACGCGATTACCGGACCCAGCTCGCCGTGCTGGTGCACCACAATCAGGTTCTCGTAGTCCTTGGCTGACGGATCTGCCGGCAGTAGCCCAGATACCTCGACGAGGTCGTGAATCGCTTTCAGCCGGTCCTCGTGCAGGATCTTGCCGCGCCGAGGCCGACGCGCCGGCTTGACGCCACAGTCGCAGCCCGGATGTATCGGTAGCAGATCCTCTTTGCTATAGAACAGCACCGAGGCCACAACGCATTTGGCACAGCTTCGCGGACCGTTCAGGACGCGTTGGAATCCGTCAGCCGACGAGCGGCGCAGTGTCGATCGTGCCTGCTGCGTCTTGGCGATCTGCAAATCTGACTGCACCATCTTGATCAGCCGGTTCGAGGCCTCGGTGACAGCATCGGATAGTGACTTACCTTGCGAGAGTGCATATCGAGCCGTTTTCGCCGGGCGGGAATACACCTCGGACATGTCGACGCCGCGTAGTCCCTGACGGGTGTCAATGATCCGGTCGCCGACGATGCGTTCGCCGTGCTCGTTGGCCAGCACGCGGGTTAGGTATGCGTCGGTCAGTGCCGCTGTCTGCTGCTGGCCCGCGGCGATGACGGGTAGTACCTGTGCGGCGAACTCGGCAGTGCCAGTGTCCGAGATTGCCTCGGGTCCGAAACTTCCTACTGCGTACTTGACTACCCGCGCACGGACACCTGCCGCCGACGTGGCGTAGGCGTCATCCAGTGACATCGGCCGGCGACAGTGTTGGTTCTGGCGGTGGGGGTGGCGGGGCGAACGTCTGCGCCAACAGTGCATCGTTCGCGCGTAGCGTTTCCATCTCGTCGACTTGCTCGACCGAGAACCCCCACACCTCGATCATGCGTGTACGCCAGGGGAGATCCTGCGCCTTGGTCGAGGCGTCGGCTTTCTCGGCCAGCGATCGCATCTCGAATGGTGCCCAGAGGGTTTCCACGTCGGTCACCGGTGCCGACTCACCGGCCTCGATCGCCAATGCGCCGCCGATCGCGGCCGCCAGACTCGAATCGGCGCGCGCCGCACGATCGCCCGTCTTGAAGATCAAGCCCTCCTTGGCGAATGCCGCACCCTCGGCGGTCTGATTGGCGCCGTCTGGCACGAAACTCGACATGGGGGTACGGGTTACCGCGGCGAGATCACGAATGTCGTCCTTGGCACCCGAGAGAATCTGTGTCAGGTCGCCGATTTGCGACTCCCAGATGTCGATCCCCTCGGGGATCTGCCACAGCTGGCCCGGGCCTGGCTTGAACATGTTCTTGTAGTCGATCTCGTTGCCTTGGTCATCCTCGGTCGGTAGATCGCCCTTGAATCCGCGTTGCCGGTATGCCTGCATGGCTGTGATGACAAGGCGTTGCAGGATGCCCCAGTTGATCCGGTCGAGCACGTCGAGATGCGTCTCGAATTCGCCTCGGCGCTCGCGGTTCTCGAACGGGTACATCGGCACGAACGACAGTCCGCTCGGTTCGGCGGTGACCAGTTCCCAGCCAGTCGTGGCGTACGGCAGCTGTTTGAACAGACCGTTGTCGTCCATCGCCGGGCGCTTGAACCGAAACACCATGCCCGGCAGATGCAGGAACGCGAAGTCATGCTTGAGCGGTCCGTCGCGGTAGATCTTGAGTCCGGCACGCACCACCTCGGGCAGCGTGGGATCAGACTCGGTGATGGCCTGCTCGGGGCGCTCTTGGGTGATGATCGTGCCCCGGGAAGACGACGGCGAGAGCATGAGGTAGCCCGCGGAGAGACCGAGCATGTCGCGGAATAGGTCAAAGCTCTTGACCCGCATGCGGTTGCGCTTCCAGATCGCCCACGCCTCTTTGCTGTCTGCGCCGGCCACTTGAAACCCGATCGGGCACATACGCTCGGCGACGGCATCGACGACGAGCTCGCCGAAGTTGGTGCGCGCCTTGCGCTGGAACTTCTGGTACGCCTCCCGGCAGTTCTCCGCACCCTCGGGAAGCGGTGCGTTGCCGTCCATGTACGAGCGCAGCGTGTCGATACGACTGCGGCGGTCGTCCATCTGTAGCGCGAGCCGGTACAGCCATTCGTCAGGAGTCAGCGACATGTATCAGGCTCCTGTTCAGTAGATTCTGCGTGGCGCTTGCCGTTTCTTGACCTCGGCCAGGCCGGCAGCGACCGCATCCATGCGGGCCTGCCATGCCATGACTAGCGCTACTGCCTTGTCGATTTTGTTGACCGAGTCGGGAAACTCTTTCCCGATGTGTACTTGGTCGCCGCGGACCTTGTTGCGCGCGTTGAGCACGTGCCGAGTCAGCGCTGCCGAGCCGTTGTGTGTCATCTCGCCATTCACGATCGCCGTGTGCAGCTGCGCGATGGCCTTGGCGACCACAACCCCGCGCGCACCGGTCATCCACCACGCGATGGGATGTTTGACGGTGGCCTTGATTTTGAGCTTCGCGCCGAATGCGGCTTCCCAGTCGGCAATGTAGGACTCCCAGCGGGCAGGGTCGGCGTAGAAACCAACGACGTTGAAGCGTTTGAAGCACTCACGTACGGTGGCGTTGATCTCGACGGCCGGCACTTCCCAGTCTGTGGCGTGGTCGGGCTGCTCCCAGGTCCACGAGGGCTCGTCGAATGCGTGGCCGTCGCGGACGGTCACGGCAACAAGCCCTGTCGCATCGGCCTTGCCCTTGACCCGAGACCGCGAGCCGTCGAACCCGAGCACGATCGGCTCGCGCGGATCAATTACTCGAGGTGCGCCGTCGCGCAGTGGGCCACGCGCCAGCCATTCCTGCGAGGTGACCCACGCATCCGAGGCGCTGGTGATCTGATTACCGAAGTACATGCGGGCGTCGGATTCCTCGGTGTCGGGATCCCAGAAGTCGGCGATGACGCGATCAAGGTTGACCCATCCGGGCTCGTGCTCCGGGTGCTCGCCGCGCTCGGCCAGGGCGCACGGTGCGTTCGCCGAGCATCCATAGGCGTAGCGCAGACCTTCCCGAAGCTCGTCATGGTCGTAGATGTTCGTATCTGGCGGCATCTCGCGGTGATTGAAATAGATACCGCCGTCGTCGTTGCGCAACTTGCCTTCTCGTTGCAGTTTCCACGCTTTGTGCGAGTTCTCGGCGACGCTGCCCTGACCAGGCCGGAATGCGTTGGGCGTCTCGATCGACGACCCTTCCGTCTTAGTCAGGTTCCGTCGTACCGCGCCGGCCAGGCGCTTGCCGCCGTTGGACTGCTGCCACGATTCGGTCTGGTCGAACACGGCGGCCACTGGCCGAAACCCCTCGCGTGAGGTCGCCGAGCTTGTCGCCGCCTCGATGCGACCGCGTGGAACGGTGACGAATGTTTCCATCGCCTCGACGCCCGGCTCGTTGATCAGCGGACCGTTGCGAATCATGTCGAGCAGCGGATCCCACGTGTTGGCCGTCTGATCCTCAGAGACGCCGAGAATCTGTACCTTCGGTTTGAATCCGAAGGTTCGCCACGGCGCGCCTACGGGCTCGCCGCTGGCATCCCAGCCCGCGGGCACCGCGGGCCCGATCGCCTCGAAAATCGCGTACGCCGCCATGGACGGCGACTTGCCGTAGCCCTTGGCTCGCGACAGCACCGCGCGGCGAACAACCCGCTTGCCGGTGACCGGGTGCAGCACGTAGAAGTCCAGCCAGAACTGCGCCTGATCGGGCGTCATCACGAACGGCTCACCAGCCATGGGGCCGTCAGGGACTACGAGGTTGTCGTAGCACCAGTCCAGGAAGATGAACCCGAGTGTCGGCAGCTCGCCGTCAAACTCGGGGCCGCGCCAAGGCATTTAGGCCGACGACTGACCGACGGCGCGCAGTCCGCGATACCGGTCAGTGCCACGGGCTGGCCGTGCCGAGGCGTTGTCAGTACCTGTGCCGACAGGCGGCCGATCGAACGCGTACGTGATGCGCAGGCGTAGCCGATCCTCCGGTGTCGCACCAAACTTAGCGACCCGTAACCGCAGTTCGGCGGCGTATTTCAGCTCACCGTTGACCACCGCGGCGTGGAGTCGCGCGGTCGTGACGAGCTCGGCCCAATCGGTATTGGTGAACTCAGCGGCGAGCGGGCTCTCGGCCCACATCTGCCACCAGTTCTTAGTCTCAGCTGGCCAGGCGGCGCGGCGCTTTCGGCCGGTCGCGGGGTTGGTCTCATAGATCGCGGGCAGCGATGGTTGCTTGCCGCGCTTGGCGTCGATGACGCGCACAGGTACGCCGTCGTCGTTGCGCCGGGCGCGCTGGTCGTCAGGCTTTCGGGCTGGACCTTTACCGGCCATGTCTAGCTACCTCCCATGTCGGGAACGATGTTTGCTGCACGTGCCCATGTCGGGCGTGGGTGGAAATCAGGCCAGACCCGTACGGACCGCCAGCGACAGAGCGTGGGGATGTCCAGGTCAGGCCGGGGAGGGCTCCCCGGGTGGGGGACTGTTTACGCAGGTCAGAGGCTTGTGTTCACAGTAGGCCGGGATGGCGACCGACGGGCCGCTTGGCGCTTGGCCGCTTGGCCATCGCTGCAATTGTTTGCTGCCTGGTGTCTCGTGTGTGGCAGCGACGACATGCCGCAACCGAACGCTCGGGGTTGTCGCCGTTCGCCTTGCCGTCGAGGTGGTGCACCTCGTCCGCGTATCCGGTGCAGTGTTCGTACTGCAGTCGGCATCGATGCTGATCCCGATCGAGGATGTCGTCTCGGAACTCTCGCGCCTTGCGGGTCGACCCGCCTGACCATGCCTTGCTCACGAGACCCCCTAAATGACAAAACCCCAGCTAGGCCGGGGTTTTTTGGGCAGGGTTCACTTGCGACAGTTCCAATCGTCGCAGGTCAAGGCGTGTTACGCAAGGAACGTGAGTGGCAGGCGTGGCGTGTGACATTCGGCTGAATAACTTTCGCGCCTATGTCACATCGCGTCGCGCCTCGTATGACGACACCGGTCCGTCGAGGATCCGGCATTCGGCGCCGAGCTTGGGCGCGTAGACGGTCGCACCGCAATGGCACGTCCACATGTGGTGCTTGCCGTCGCATTCGCAGGGTCGGCAACGCCGAGTCCAGCCGGGTTCGTCAACGCTGTGCCAGTTCGGGCAGTAGAGCGGGCCGACGATGGTCCAGCCGTCGCCGTTGGGCACCAGGTCACCGACGTACGCGTTGGGGAACCGATCGCGCGGCGGGCGTGCCATCTGCCAGTTGTACTACTGGCCACCGACAGGTGCGTTCCGTGACAGACATTGGTCATTCCACCTGTCCCATCCCCACCCACAACGACACTCAGGGCCGCCCGCACGCTCATGGCTGCCAGGCAGCATGTAATGAGGGCAGTCGCATTCGCCGCCGAGTGGACCAAGTGGCCCTGCCGGGCAGGAATCTCGATGAATCATCACGCTATTGCCTCCGTTTGTTCCGTTTCTTGCCCGTCTTGATCCGCTTCTGCGGCCTCGTGTTCCACCTCGGCCGCCGATTGCCCATACGTGCGCGAGAAGTGCCGGCGCAGCGGCTCCTGCTCGGTCTGGCCGTCGGTTGCCGATTCCGTTTGCAACATTTCGGGGAGAATTTCTACCGCCGATGTTGCATCCGGGGTCTCGAGCTGTCCCGCTTTCAGTTCGGCGGCGCGCAGCTGTCGCACGGCGCGCAGGCTGAACACCCGCGGGTCTCCGCGCAGGATGTAGTGCTCGACGAACACACCCTTGTGCAGCCATCCGACGGGGGCGAGCTTGCGCTGCCTGAGCCACCGATAGAGCTGGCGCTCAGAGACGGGTTCCTCGATGTCCTTGAGCCGCTTGAGCAAGATCCGCTCAGTGAGTCGGTCGCCCTCGCGCCATGCGCGTTGACGGTTGCGCTGTACGTCGACCGGCTGCTTGCATGCGGAGCATGTGATGCTGCGTTCGTCGGTGGCGGCGTAGAGGAACTTGCCGCACTCGATTGCCTTGCCGGTGCGTGAGTACGCCTTGATGGTCGGGCATGGTCCGGCGAAATGGCGATCGGGCCGGTTGATCATGCGCAGGGCACTGGCGCGCAGGTCTGTCATTTCCTTGAAACACCGCGCGGCCCCGGGGTCGGCTGCGATGGCGTGGACGTGCTCGGCGAGCCATTCGGCGGCGTCGGCCGCGGTGGGCTGGTATCGCCGGGGGAGTCGACGCCAGCGTTCATCGGGTAGTGGGCCGATGAAGTCGAGCGCGACGACGCGCAAGGGCTCGAATGTGATGCCACGCGTTTCACACAGATCACGTGCCCACGTGGTGACCGCGTTGCACGTCTGGTCGGCGATGTTGTTCGGGTTGCCCTGCGAGTCGAACCTGATCGGGCTGGGCTCCTCGCTGGACTGCCCGACTGATCCGGTGGTGAGCACGTCTTGTCCGGTGAGAGTGATCTCCAGTTCGTCTATCAGCCAGGCGATTTCGGTGAGGTGTTCCTGTAGCTGGTCGATGCAGTCGTTGCATAGGAACAGATCGCACTTCTGGGAGCACTTGCGGCACTTTGTCATTCGGTTCGCCCCGTAAGACCCCATCCTTCGGATGGTTCTATCAGTGGTGGTAGGTAGCGCGGGCGCAGGGCATATTCCGCGGGCAGTGAGTCGCCTGCCACCGGGTCGAGAAGGCCGCTGGCTACGAGTGCGTCCACGGCGGCGCGGATGTTCCGGCCCATACGCTCAAGTGGGTATCCGAGCGGCCCCAGTACCTCGGTGGCGCACTCGTGGGCGTACAGATAGAGGCTCCGTATCGTCTCGTCCAATATCAATGTTGGAAGTCCGGCAACGGCGGAATCCTCATGGACCTGTTCGCTGTAGAACACCCAAGGCGCACAGGGCGTATGGCCTATCGTTATCGTCCATGCCCAATCGCCTTGCGGACGAATCGGTCCGATGAATAGCGAGCCCTCGCACACCTTGGGCGAATCGTCGGTGTCTACGCGGTAGTTCTCAGCCCAGCCGGTGCGGTGTCTCATTTCCAAGATCCGCTCAGTGAGCGCGATTCCGTGAAAGTCCCTGTCGCAGTGTGGGCATTTCGGGAAGTCGGGGTCGTTGTAGTCGTATCCGCCGACCGGTTCGCCGTCTGCCATCTGCTCGTCAACGAGCTGGTCGATTTCGTCGATGATGTCGCTCACTTCGGTCATGCCGTTGCCCCCGTGAGTTCGTAGACCGCCTCGGCGATGATTCGTTGATCTGGTGATCCTGGGAAGTACAACCGTTGCGTGAATTGCCCCGGCAGCTTGCGCATTTCGTCCGACCAATCGATCTTGTCGAGGTCAACGTCGTTGTAGAACATGCTGAACCACGGGGTCGGATCGAATGGGTCGTCTGGCACGTGACCCCAGTCAAGTGCGGGCCAACACTTGAGTACCCCGTCCCAATCGCTCATTGCGGCCATGCTGCTGCCTCCAATCGCTCCAATTTCTCTGTCGTATAGGCGTATAGAGCGGTTATGCACGGCCAGCGGACAACTGGGCGGCACGATGTGCAGACGGTGCGTCCGTCCTTGCCGGTTGCTGGCTGGTGAATCTTCCTCATCGACTCCAAGCGTTCGCGAACCGTCGGCGGCATGGGCGCCCCGAACCGGACCGAGCCCATGAGTCCGAGGACCGTGGCGTCGGCGATGTCGTGGTTGAGCACCTTGACCCCCGGGAGCCACTCGCGGACGTTGGACAGAACCTCGCCCTTTTGCGCTCTGCCGCTGCCCGTAGCCCACTTCGCGCGGGTCTGCGGGGGAACTACCGCAACGGGCACCTTCTTGGCGTCCAGCGCGCCGTACAACCCGTGCCATAGGCCGCTGCGATCGAACGTCGAGGGCAGGAATTGGCCATAGGCGGGCCCCTCGATGACGGCGAGATCCGGTGGGCCGTCGCGTAGCGCCCATTCGATGACGGACCGGCACACGGCGCGCACTCTGCGGCTGCGGGTGGCGTACGAATCGCCGTCGTGCCCGCCGTATCCGATCGAGTGCAGCGCGACGGGCACGCCGTCACGCAGCACGGCTAGTCCGGTGTTGCGCAAGCTCGGATCGATACCAAGGACGACGGTCATTACAGCTCCTCGCTCGTGAAGATCAGGGGTGCGAGCTCGTCCCACGCTTGTCCAAGGTCACGGCGCAAGAGCTCTATAGACCACTTGGCCGACCAATCCCGTATCGGTTCCAAAGCCTCACGGGCGGCCTCTTCCATTGCATCCCGGGTCGTGCTCCAGTAGATCGGTTCGGCGTCGCCATCCAGGTCTGCCCGTTGTGCAGCTTCGATTGCGGGGTCGTTCATCGCGCACCAACTTTCGAGCCGCGGGTGAGGCACGGCGCGATTGCGTCGGTGCCGTGTGGGGTCTTGCACCAGCCGTTTGGCTCGGCCCCGCAGTTCTCGCACGGGTGGTCGATTTTGTCGGCGTAGGCGGTGATGACGGGGCCGCGTGCAGCGCTCGGGCGCGGGCGGCGGGGAACGTACGGGCGGGGGTGCTCGCTCATTCTGTGGCCTGCATTTCCTCGGAGGTGACGTAGCGCCATGGTCCGTAGGTGACCGTGCGCGTGATGATCAGTGCGCCTTCGCGGTAGTTGGACACTTCCTCGATCGCGCTCATGAGCTCGTCGGTGTGGAACCGCGCGCAGTCGCCGGGGCTCGGCTCGATGCCGTACTCGACCTCGGTAGTGGGCATCCCCTGATCGCCGCCGATACACCAGCCCCAATCGGCGGGCCATCGGGCGTACAGGTTCTCGTGGTAGCCCGCGTGTCCGTTCGGCAGGCTGCATTCGCCGTCGGGGTGGGTGCTAGCGCAGTAGACCTCGGCGTCAACGATGTCGCGGTCACTCATCGAATCGCCCCGAACGTGCTGGCGAATTGGGTGATCGCGGCGAGCGCCGGCCGCGCGTCGAGCCGTTCCTCTCGTGCCTCGCGCAGCTCACGGGACTCGCGTTCGCAGCGTTCGCGCCGGATGGCTCGGGCCGCGTCGGTGATGTCCTTGGGCAGCGGCCGGTAGCCCGATCCGTGCTCGCTGTAGACCTTCGTGACGGCCTTGGTCAGGTCGTCGAGATCGAGGCCGTAGAGCTCGAATTGCTCAGCCCAGGCGAGGCATGTTTCCTTGGTCGGGTCGGTCAAATATGGGTCGTAGGCTGCGCATTTCGTGAGCACGAGGGCGGCAATCTGGGGATAGTTCTTGGTGGTCATCAGGCCTCCAATGCGGGTTGTTCGGGTGGGGTTGCGAACTGTTTGGCCAGGTCGAGGCCGATGCCGACCTTGCGTGTTGCGGGCGCTACCCGGGTCGATTCGACGGGCTGCCCAGCCGGGCGATTTCGGCCGTTGATCAGCTCGGATACCAAGCTGGGCAACGTCTTCGGATGCAAGTTCTTGGTGGTCCAGAGCTGCAACGCCTCGGCGACGAGGGCCTCGGGTTGACCGTCCTTGAGCAGCGCGGACGCCTGCAATCGCAGCTCGGTCTTGATGGACGCCGGGTGTCGGGCCGGGATGTGCTCGCTGACTAAGCGATTGGCTGCTGGCATGACCGGGGCGCTGCGCGGCTCGCGCTCGGTCGAGTCTGGAGTAGCACTCTCAACGTAAGTACTGTTCTTCTCTCCTCTACTCTCCTCTGGGGGCGTGACATCACGTGACGAATCACGTGACGCATCACGTGACATGTCACGTGACTGCTTGCGACTCTCACGTAGTCGAGATTGCCGGTCCCGGTCGGCCTTTCGGCGCTCTAGCAGGGATTCCCCACCGGATTGCCATACGCTCCATGAGCGGAAATACCACCGGCCGTCCGGTTGTGGCTCCAAAATTTCCTGTTGCACAAGTTCCTGCACAAGCCGCTGCGGGTTGGGTAAACCCAACAGTTTTATGGCTGATTTCGAGAGAAATCCGCTCGATTCTGCGTTCCCGCAGTACGCAATTGCGCGCAGCATGAACCGCTCGGCGGTGGGGCTCAGGTTCTCCACCGCCTCGTCGAGGTAGTAGGTCGACGAGAGCCAAACGGCCTTCATGAGTCCTCTTTCCGTGGAGCGTTTGCGATTTGGAGCAGAACGTCGGCATGGCACGGTTGGTCGAGGGGGCACCAGCACACGAGGTCATGTCCGCTTAGTGGCGCGACGAATTCGGCTAGATCCGCGGCCGCCATGAACGCCATATCGAGCGACCGGTACAGAGCAACGCACCGACCGATCGCATTCGCCTTGCCCCCGAACCCGTCGTACTGGACGCCGTTGTCATCCTCCACGAGCCATTCGCCAGCCACGAGGATCGGCCGGAACGGGTTGCCCCACAGGCTCGGCCGCCCGACGTAGATGGCCCCGTCGGGCATGCGCCAGCCCGCGGTGCGCTTGCGCTGGATTCGCTCAGGCATGGTCAGTGCTCCGCAGGTAGGGGTAGGTCAGTGAACGCGCCGTCCATGAACCGTTGACTACGTTGAGCGCTGCCCACTCGTGGGCCTCCGTTCGGTCCTTGAACGGACCCACTAGACGTGGGAGATTGGGGCGGTCTTCCCAATCAATTTCAAGAATGAAGCTCTCGGCCATCAGCGCACCTCTTCGGCACGCTTCGCGGCAGCGGCGAATATCTCCGCGAGGGCACGCAAGTCGGCTGCGGCGAAGCTGATTCGGTCGTCAATGATCAGGTCGCCGTTGAATTCTTGCTCGATGTAGTGCGGATGGTGAGACCAGACGGTGTTATCAACGCCGTTGATCCCGCATGGTTCCAGCTGCTCTATCACTGCGTAGCCACGCGATTCGAGCAGCTGTGCCGCCGCGAATAGCGGATCGGTTGCCATCACTCGCCCCTTCTGAATTTCGTATGGCACTTCTCGCACCGTGGCCGACCGGGGCTGTGAGGCTCGGTCAGGCAGTCGACGCACAGTCCGGCGCGGTAGGCCGCTGTGCGCGCGTCGTCACGGATCATCAGCAGGCCCCGTCACACTGGCAGCCGCCGCAGGTCCCGCAGCAGCCGTCGTTGTCAGTGCCGAATCGGCCCGCAGCGCAATCGGTTGTCGACACCCCATCCGGCTCAACGCCGCCGTCGCACTCGTCACAAGTTCGTCGCTCAGCCATCACGACACCCCAATCACGGCGTCCCACTGGGCACGGGTCCAGAGCACATCTCCCATTGCGGTGTGGCGGTCGAACATCTCCGGGTCCACCCCGACGGCTGCCGACATCTGGTCCGACTTCCATGGCGGCGGAAACAACTCACCCCGGCCAGCCAGGTACCCCGCCACCACGTTTTCAACGTCGATCAGGTGGTAGTGCCACGGGTTCTCGATACCGGCGGGACGTAGCAGCTGGTGGCTGATCCGCTCGGTGTCGAAACTCGGCACGGCGCCGATGATGTGCGGGCGGCCGGTAAGAAAGGCGGAGATGAATGTGGCCGCATTCTCGGGCTGTGTGATCCGCGATGCTTCGCGCGCCTTCGTAAATCGCTGGCGGTAGTCAGCCGCGAACTGTTCGGGGAGGTCAGATAACCACGCGCCCGGATCGTGATTGATGAACAGGTGCATCCGGGCGTCATCCTTGCCCGTCTCCCCATTGCGCCGGATGGCGGCGAATTCCCATATCGGGGCGTCGATGTCGAGGCCGAGGGTCTCTGTGTCCATGAATACGATGTCGCTCATTGCCGCTCGTCTCTCGCGTCGTCTCGGTCGCCGCACATGCCGAGGTGTGCGTGCGGATGTCTTGGGGCCCGGCCCATCTCGGTCAAGGCGTTGCGGGCGGCACGTGCTTCGTCGAGCTCGGCGATGTAGGGGTCATTCATGCACTGACTCCAAACAGTTCCAGTTGCCCGACCGGCAATGCGCGATGGCATTCACATGGGCAGCGGTATCGGTGAGATGGCTTGACCACCTGCACAGTTCGCCCGTCTTCGTAGTGGGCGGCGTGCATGTCTCGGTAGTCCTTGCGGGTGCCCGGAAACGTGACGGTGCACTCGTTAAGCACGATGCCGTCCCGCAAGCTCCCGCCGGGCCGGTACGGGCATTCGCCGTGACGGCCATGTAGGCAGTAGCCGGTGACACCCATCTGACACGGCGGACGGCGGTAGTAGTCATCGACCACCGTGGCGGGAGCAGAATCGCCGCGGTGGTCGATGACCGGTTGGGTGGTCACTACTCGGTGTCACCCTCGGTGTCGTCGGAGAACGCCGGACCGCCGGTGAACGACACGACGACGTTGCCGTCGTCCTGGCCGTCTCCCTGCCCGTCCTGGTGGTCGTCATCGGCGCCTTGCGGGTCGCCGTCGTCGTCGAACAAGGGCGATTGGCCATCGTCCTCGGGCACCTCGGCGCCGTTCTTGGACTTGGGCTTGGGCATCTGATCACCGAGCGGCCATGCCACGATGATCTTGGCCTGACGCACAGGCACTTTCGGGCTGTCGGGGGTGTTCTGATCGAAACCGGCGTGCTTGATGTACAGGCGCGCCGAGATGTCGATGTATTCACCCGCCTCGGGCGGATCGCTCAGCGACATGAGCAGTGCCTGGCCGAGCCGGATCTCGGTCGGTCCGGCGGCCATACCATCGTCAATCTTGTCCAGATCATTGGTACTTGCGAGATCGGCGGGCTTCTCGGTTACTTCGGCCATGATTTGTTACTTCCCTTCTGGTGGTGGGTATTTCAAACGGGGGATTACTGCGGCTCGTCGTTTTCCAGCACGTCGATGACCTTGATGGCCTCGTGCTTGGTGAGATCCCTCGATGAAGTGATCTCGCGTTTGGTGGCTGCGGTGAGCCAGTCCAAACCGGCCTGACGTTCGTTCAGGCCGTGCTTGCCGAACAACACGTGCAGCTTCTTGAGTTGGGCATCGGTGATACCCGGGCCGAGGACGCTCGGTTCGACGGTGCTGGATTCGTCGGGCTGTGCAGCTTCGGTTTCGACCTGCGCGACTTCGGGCTCCGGGTCGGGGTCTGACGCAGGGGCCGGAAACTCGTCGAGATCGGCAGTGGGAGCCGGTACCGGTGCAGACTCGGCTATCGCCTCGGCGGCCGGGCTGGCGCGTCGTGCCCGTGTGCGCCGTTGCAGCGCTGGCGCTCCGGTCGTCTCTGGTGCTGGCGAGTCGAGCCGTTCGGAATCCACCGAGATCATCCCGTCGAGCAGGTCCTCGACGATCAGCGAGCCTGATAGCACGTCGGGGAATGCCTGCTTGCACAACCGCGACGTGGCGCGTGCGACCAGCTTCTCGGCGGGGTAGGCCGCAATATCGATCTTGGCGCGCTTGGCCTGCTCGGCGGTAAACGTCGCGCGATGGGTCTCGCCGTTGTCACTGCGGGTGCCCTCGACGACGCACCGGTTGTCGGTGGACTCGGTGACCCGGAAAGTATGGCCCGCCTGAATGATCCGGCGCCGCATGAACTCCGCGTAGAACCCGACTCGGCCGTGCACGACGTAGATGGACGCCAGCGCGTCGAGCGGGTCGAGCCCGAGCTCCCAGCCCTTGAGCATCGATGCGGCGATCTCGGCGGGCTTGCCCATCATGTCCTTCGGGACGAACGATGTCTTGGCCAGCACTTCGGCGGCCTCGCGGCATTCCCTGAACAGTTGCAGCCATTCGCGCATGCGCTCGGCTTGCGTGGGCTGTACGGTGGCCGGGTGCCGCTCAATGGTCCCGTCCCATCGGGGATCCGGCGGCCACGCGTTGGGTCGGGTTGCGAGCTCGGTCATGCTTGGTCCTCCTGGTTGTCGTAGACGACGCGCGCGATCGGCGCATCGGGGTTATGGGGTTGCATCGCCGGGTAGATGAGATCCCTACCAGCGCTGACGAATTCGCCGACTTGCGCGGCGTACCAGAGCCAGCGCAACGACATCTCGTCACTCTGTGTCGGGATGAGCTGCGCGTCATCCGAGGTGATGTGAACGGCGCCGGTCCGGTCCACCGGAATCATCGGAACTTCTTTGCCGGTTGGGTCGATGTAGTACTCGGCGTAGCGGTACCCGGCGAGCTGGAGCGCGGTCTCGCCGTAGATGCCCTTCTCATTGGTCTTGAGGTCGAGAAGCCAGCGCTGACGGTTGCCCTCGTCGTCGGTCAGATCGGCGATCAGATCGAGTGTCCCCGCATAGCCGTATTTGTATGACACGACGGTGATCTCGACGGCGACAGGCTCGACCTCGAAACGGTCGAGGAACCGCACGTACGCCTCGCAGTGTCCGCGCAGCTCGTCGGGTACGTTCTTCACCTTCTCGCCCTTGACCAACCGCTCGCCGTACCCGTGAACCTCGGTGCCGCGCTTCTTGGCCTTGTCGGTGGCCTCGTAGCGTGCACCCTGTAGCGTCTTGAGCCGGGCGGCGACGGCCAGCTCGCCGAGTTCGTCCCAGTTGTCGATTGCATACTCGGCGGTGGAGTTGGCCGCCCAGTTGATCAACGCTGGCTTAGGGATGCCGTTGCCGAGGATCGTTGTAACACCGGGGATTCGGACGCTGTTGCCATCCACGTACCAGTGGTTCTTGCCACGGTCGACTCGCTTGATCGGTGGAATGAATTTGGTGCTCACGCGGCAATCGCCTCCAGTAGTTGGTGTGCATCGGATATGGCCTGGCGCAGGGTGATCCGTGACGGGATGGCGACCTTGAGCGCGATTGCGAACGGATGATTGGACGCGGGGCATTCGTCCACACCCGCACTGTCGGGGTGTGGCCAGATAACGTCATGCGTCCGGTTGCAGACGACGCGCTGCCAGCAGACTGGGCAGAAGTGCTTTCTCACCCTTGCCCCCCAGTGGATTTGATCTGGTTACGCAGACGCGTAGCCACCCCGCGTAGTGCGGCATTGGAGCGGCGTAGCCGTTCATTGCTGCGGCCCTGTCGTTCGTACTCGCGCTCGCGGCGGGCCTTGTCGGGATGTTCAAGGGAGAGAACGACGTACCCGGACCGGACCCCCGGCAGAGAAGCGTCATTGAGTACGTGCGTGATCTTCCATTCACGCCATGGGCGGTCCAGAAAGACGATAGAGTCGCCCGCCTGGTAGTCCGCGTCCGCAAGTCGGGGCAGCTGTGTCAACTTCCCATCCCACAACAACCAGTGCCAGTGGTCGGAGATCTCGAGGTGGTGCGTCGTCATTCCATGCCCCCCTTAGGCTTAAGGACAGCGGATGCGGGCATGGTCAGTGTGTGCGGGCGGCTTTCGATGCCCTGGAGGCGCTCTAAGACATTCCGGCGCACGGTTTCCATTGCGGCCGGATCATCACGCAGCCGCTTGGCGGAGAGGTCTCCCGCAACATCGGCATCCGCTTCATCGCCACCGTTGACGGTGAGGGCCAGACTGCTTACCCCGCTGATGAATCCGTCCATCCAGATATCGATTAGGACGCTGGAATCGAAACGCTCGATAATCACCTTGGGCGCGCTGTCGTCTTTGTGGGTTGTCACCAGCCCGCCTCCGATGCGCGAATTGCAGCGCTGGACTCGTCGCGGCTGTCACGGTCGGTGAAGAAGTCCACCAGCGCTAGTTCGATACCGTCGGCGTCCCGCCCCAGATCAAACCCGGCAGCCTTGGCGGTCGCGGTGAACGCGTCCATGACGGAGTCCGCCCTGTCAATAGTCTTGTTGAGCTGTAACACATTCCGCGACTCTGGGACGCGACGCCGCAACCCGAAGAGCTTCGTAAGATTCACGCGACCACCCACACCTGCGCGAAGACTCCGGCGACGACGATGGACACCGCGGCGATCAGCAGCAGCACCGCCGAGCGGTCGCGATACCGGCCGCGGCGGTGCACCCATAGATCGATGCAGGACGCGGCGAGTACCAGCGCCATGAGCACGGCGAACTGCGCGTACTGATGTGCGAAAAGCATGGTCAGCGCGCAGATCAGGGCGAGAAATGAGACTGTCCACGCTGCGTGTCGCATGACCGCGGTGCGGGCACCCCCGACGCGCCGCGCAGGGACTTGGATATGGTTCGACATGGCATTCCTCTCGTTAGAATGCTGGTAGGAACGGTGGCGAGTGAGTGATCCGGCAAGATGAATCACTCGCCACCGTCTGCTGTATTCAGTTGTCAGACATGAAGATTCAGTCGTTAGGCCGACTGCGTAGATCGCAGTCGAGTAGGTCGGCCAATAGGTCCGTGAATTCCCACAGTTCGTCGCGCTCCAGATGCGCAAGCCCATCGACTCCGTGTGCATCCAGATGGATGCCGCCAGCGCCGTCGCGCGCCAAGGCCACGGTGCGCTGGTCATCACACACAAACCCGGTGATCGTGCCGTCGTTTGGGATGGTGCCCGACGGCCGCGTGTTGGGCGCGGCGCGTCGGGTCACCGCCTTACGCTGCAACCACCGCCGCGCCGTAAGGTGCGCGCCGGCTACATAACGGGTAAGCGCCCGTGCAACGTAAGGAGATTTGTTGTGAGTGGAGATATCCCGAAAAGGGACCTCGTTATACCGCCGCACCTGGCGATCGCCGTCGAGGCCGCAGCACGCATGCGAAGCGGTAAGTGGATCACCAACGATGTCTTGATCGCCGGACTCGCCGACCTCGAATCGTTCGTACGCACCAACCCTGCCGACGCCCTCCTCATCGACGCCGGCCCGCTTGATCCGTTCCCGATCACCAAGCACGTGGTGGGCACCTTCGAGGATCTCGCGCAAGAGACCAACGGAAAGGTGCCCCTCGGCTACGCAGCGATCCAACGTGTCGGCGTCCTCGTCACCGCGGTCCGCGCGCTCGAGGAGAAGACCCAAGAGCTTGAGAGCCGACTCGCCAAACTCGAGGACAGTCACCCGGGCTGATCCAGGAGGCAGCGCGGCGGCCGCCTCGTGTGCTCTGGCCGTGATCAACACATCGCTGATCACCCTGTTGACACCCAGTGATGGGTTCGCGGCGCTCACGAGGCGACCGCCTTGGTGGCCTCGGCAAGCAGGGCTTCGATGGGAACGTCAAGAGCTTCGGCAATCCGTCCCAGCTCATCGACAGAGAGCGGAGCGTGGCCCGCCATACGACGAGAGAGTGCCTGTTGTCGCATGCCGACCTGATGGGCGAGGGCTGCCTGAGTGCGCTTGCCTCGGGCCATCTCGGCGCGGATATTCGCAGAAACTCTGTCAGCGAGTGCCGATCTCTTCATGGGGCATTCATACCTGCCCATGGAGATAATTACAAGTATGGGATTTGCGTGTCGCACCCTGCATAAGTCATTTGAACTCGCTTAGAGATTGCGGACTCCGCACAAGCGAGTAAAGTACGCGTTATGACAACTCTGATGGTCGTAGATGGCGAACGCGGGGAATCGCGTTCAAAGGCGGTGATCCGCCGCTTGCGGGCAGAGCTGGCCTACATGGGCACCACTGCCGCCGACGTAGCCAAGAAGATGGGGCTGGCGCAGCAGTATGTCTCGCGTCGAATGACGGGCGCTACCGACTGGAAAGTCGGGGAGCTGGACGACTTCTGCGCAGCGGCAGGAATCTCGTTCGGGTACGTCACGACCGGTGTCCGACCAATCCCAGGCAAAAACGACGGCCCGGACGGTGGCGGTGGTGTGGTGCGCCCGAAGGGATTCGAACCCCTAACCTTCTGATCCGTAGTCAGATGCTCTATCCGTTGAGCTACGGGCGCGTGCTATTCAATTGTTGCAGGTCAACAGGTTTGGCCTGCAGACCGACGCGGAGGCGAGAGGATTTGAACCTCCGGTCCCCCGTAAAGGGGACAACTCATTAGCAGTGAGTCCCATTCGGCCGCTCTGGCACGCCTCCTGAACTTCCCGAGCGGTACTCCGAACCCATAAATGGATTCGGAACCGCCGAGGGCACAGAGTACAGGCCCGCGCGGCCGGAAGGCAAAGCCGTTGGTCGTCATCGGGCCCAACATGCACCGATAGTCTGATGGCCGTGTCTGATCCTCGTCGCGCAAGCGGCTCATCGGTGCCCGCGCGACTACGCCCCGAGCTGACCGAACTGCCGGCGTACACGCCGGGCCGCACCGTCCCCGGCGCCATCAAGCTGGCCAGCAACGAGACCGTGCAGGGACCGCTGCCCAGCGTCCGCGCAGCCATCGTCGAGGCCACCGCACGGATCAACCGTTACCCCGACAACGGGTACGCCGAGCTGCGCTCGCACCTGGCCAAACACGTGGACATGCCGCCCGAGCACATTGCGGTGGGATGCGGATCGGTAAGCCTGTGCCAGCAGCTTGTGCAGATCACCGCGACGGTCGGCGACGAGGTGCTGTTCGGCTGGCGCTCCTTCGAGACGTACCCCCTGGTGGTGCGCGTCGCCGGCGCCACCCCAGTCCAGGTGCCGCTGACCGACTACACCTACGACCTTGATGCCATGGCCGCCGCCGTGACAGACGCCACGCGGCTGATCTTCGTCTGCAACCCGAACAACCCGACCGGCACCGTGGTGCCGCCCGCCGCTCTGCGACGGTTCATCGAGACGGTACCGGCTCATATCCTCGTCGCGATCGACGAGGCTTACATCGAGTACGTGCGCGAGGACTTCACCGATAGCATCGCGCTGGTTCGCGAACACCCCAATGTGCTTGTTTTGCGCACCTTCTCAAAGGCATACGGCCTGGCGGGCCTGCGAGTGGGCTATGCGGTGGGCGATCCTGATGTGATCACCACACTGGGGAAGGTGTACGTGCCGTTCAGCGCATCCAGCCTCGCCCAGGCGGCCGCCGTGGCCTCGCTCGGCGCCGCGGAAGAGCTCCTCACCCGGACCAATGATGTTGTCGCCGAGCGCATCCGGGTAACCAGCGCACTCCGGGAGGCAGGGTATGACGTGCCACCTTCGCAGGCGAACTTCGTATGGTTACCGCTGGCCGAACGCTCGACGGAATTCGCGCAAGCCTCCGCAGAGGCTCGAATCATCGTGCGCCCTTTCGGAACCGACGGCGTACGGGTAACCATTGGGGCACCTGAGGAGAACGACGCGTTCCTTGAGTTCGCGCGCGCCTGGCGCTAGCTCACCCGCGATAGTTGTGTGGCCTCGGCCCACTCGACAGTGAGTTCGACGACCTCCCGCGCCTCCGGGAGTACCAATGCCAGTGGGGTCAGCGGCCCCGCAGCCACCCCGGTGAGTACGCGGGCGCGCGCTACCGGGTCCACCACCGAGACCGTCACCGCCGCAACGCACTCCGCGGGACGCACATAGAAGCGCGTACCTGAGTCCACCGGTCCCGTGAGCTCGGCCCCGGAGATGTCCATCGCCTTGGCGCCCTCGGAGAGTGAAAGCAGAACTGGACGCTGCGAATCCACCACAAACGGACCCATCAGGCCCGCGGCCATGACCGCCTGCGAGTCATCGATCGCGGGGGAATGGTCCGCCTGGCCGGCGGCGATCAGCGACTGCTCCAATAGGTATTGGTATAGCTGCACGACACGGTCGGCGTTGCGGTGGTTGCGCGCGTCATACAGCCAGAACTCGACATCCTCGACGTCATCGGTGCCACCCTGCACATACAGGCGATAGAAGCGATAACCAAGATCCGGTGCGCCATGCTGAGTTTCGGCGACCGTTGCGCCCACGCCCAATGTCTTGACGTATCGCGCCTCGCCTTCGGCGAAGCTCAACTCCGAGGAGGACACCTCGCGCCATACGGCGCCATTGACAGATGCGTGCAGCCGAACGCTGGCCGGCTTCTGCCCCGCACCGGTACGCACTGTGAGGCCGCCCAGCTGCGGGCGTTCCTTGAATTCAAACTCAATGAAGGACGGTGACTTACGGGTGGCCGTGGGCACGTTGCGCGCCACGGTGTCCAGCTCTACCCCGTTGGTGAGGAACCAGATGGCCGCCTGGGTTCCCGCGATAGCTTCGTGATCCTTGATATTGGCCTCACTCAGGTATCCGGCCGCGCGCAACTGGCGGCTCAGCTGCGCCGTCGACAACGCCGGGAACGAGTTGGCCAAGATCCAGGCGACCTGCGATTCGCGGGTGCGAGCCTGCAGGTTCGCCACCGACAGCCAGTCCGCCACCGCGTAGCCCGACGGCAGGTTGGGTGCGATCCCCGCGATATCCAGCGAGTACGCCGCGATGGTGGGGTTGAGGCGAATTAAATCTGTGCGAGCCGAAGTGCCGTCAGTGAACATGACCTCGTCCACGGTGGACGAATAGGTGCCCCCGCAGTACCTAGTGAGGCGCTGCGGGAGTACCTCGGCGTTGTGGCTGTGACGCCTCCCAGTGATGCGGGCGGATGGCCATTCGACGAGCGATAGCAAAGAATGAGTGGTCATGGGTTAATTGATCCTTGTGCCGGCGGATTGCAGCCCAGAAGCTCGATAACGTCGCAGGACGTTCTGCTGGGATGCCAGGGGCGGGGTTAGGGAATCAACAACAACAGCAACATACGGCGGCGCTGCGCGCCCCGAGGGTGTCGGCGCGCAGCCCGCTGATCGCCCGAAGTCGGTGCGATGGTGCGACGTGCTGCATGCATCCAGTCTACGGACGTCCGACCACCGGCCGGATTTTTGCCGCCTCGTCATCGCACGGCGGGCACGTCCGAAACGAATCCGCCGCGATGCAGCGTGCCAGCGAAACGGCGGTAGCGGAGTTCGGCGCACGGGTATTCGTTACCTGATGCGCCGGCTCTATCACGCTTAGGATTTCAGCCATCAGGTCTTGATCCATTCGCCCAGGAGGAAGCCGCCGTGCCCGCTGCCAAGAACGAATCTCAGGCCCTCGGCGATCTCGCCGCACGGCAGCTAGCCAATGCCACCAAGACCGTCCCTCAGCTGTCGACGATCACTCCACGGTGGCTGCTGCACCTGCTGAACTGGGTACCCGTCGAGGCGGGCATTTACCGGGTGAATCGTGTGATCAACCCCGACAAGGTTGCAATCCACAGCGAGGAGCAGGGCGAGGGCGAGGCCCCGCTGCCGCAGACCTACGTCGATTACGAGACCAACCCGCGCGAGTACACGCTGCGGACCATCTCGACGCTGCTCGACATCAACACCCGGGTCTCTGATCTGTACTCCAGCCCGCACGACCAGATCGCCCAGCAGCTGCGCCTGACCATCGAGTCCATCAAGGAACGTCAGGAAAGCGAGCTCATCAACAACGCCGAGTACGGCCTGCTGGCTCAGGCGACGCCGGAGCAGACCATCAAGACCCTCGGTGGCGCCCCCACCCCGGATGACCTGGACGCCCTGATCACCAAGGTGTGGAAGACCCCCGGCTTCTTCCTGACCCACCCGCTGGGTGTGGCGGCGTTCGGCCGCGAGGCCACCCGCCGCGGCGTGCCGCCGGTTGTGGTGAGCCTGTTCGGTGCGCAGTTCATCACCTGGCGCGGTATCCCAATCATCCCGTCGGACAAGGTTCCTGTGAAGGACGCCAAGACCAAGATCCTGCTGGTGCGCACCGGCGAGGAGCGCCAGGGCGTCGTCGGTTTGTTCCAGCCCGGTCTGGTCGGCGAGCAGGCGCCGGGTCTCTCGGTGCGGTTCACCGGCATCAACCGGTCGGCCATCGCCTCATACCTCGTCACCCTGTATTCGTCGCTGGCTGTGCTGACCGATGACGCGCTTGCCGTTCTTGACGATGTGCAGGTGGACAAGTTCCATGTCTACAAGTGACGCGATCCCTGTAACCGACAGCCCACCTGGCTTCCCATCTGCGGCAGAGCTGTCGGCCTTGGCCACTCAGCTGTTCTGGGAGGCGACACCTTCCGGAGCACCGGGTATCGACACTCCGGGACCGGCGGTACCCGTCGCGCCCCGGGGCACCGTCCCGGACGCGACTGCGGGGTCGTCCGCGGCAGCCACGGCGGGCTCGTTGGCCAGTCCGTATGCACTGGCACCGGTGGCGGACGCCCTGTCGACGGCGACGGTGGCCCCACCGGTTACGGCCTTCGGTTCGGCGACCCCCGACGGTATTCCCGGAGCGGTGCCGGTGGCTCCGCGCGGTAGTGGCGGTGACCTGACGTCGGGCACCTCCGCCGCACACACCGCCGTAACTGGTTATACGACAACAGATCTCGCCGATTTCGCCGTTCCCTCGGGGCTGGTTCCAACGATCCCCGGGGTGCTCGCAACCCCCTCGGTGAACTCCGGGGCACCCGCCGCCGCCTCACCTCGCGTGGCTCCGTACTCGGAGGCACCCAGTGTGCCGAACCTGGGTTGGACGACCCCGGTGGCACCGACCGGCGGCGACGAGGCGACCTACTACTTCTTGGGAGGGCCACCGGCTGCGGCACCAATTCACGAAGACGCGCGCGCCTTCGATGTCGCGTCGATTCGGGCGGATTTCCCGATCCTGTCCGAAACAGTGAACGGTAAGCCACTGATCTGGTTCGACAACGCCGCGACCACACAGAAGCCGCAGTCGGTGATCGATCGGCTGGTGCACTTCTACCAGCACGAGAACTCGAATATCCACCGTGCCGCACACGAATTGGCTGCACGGGCCACCGACGCGTACGAGGATGCCCGTGGCTCCGTCCGCAAATTCCTGGGCGCCGAGGCGGACGAGAACATCATCTTCGTGCGCGGGGCCACCGAGGCGATCAACCTGGTGGCGCACGCGTGGGGCGGCAAGAACCTCGGGCACGGGGACGAGATCGTCATCACCCACTTGGAGCACCACGCCAATATCGTTCCGTGGCAGCAGATCGCGAAGAAGACCGGCGCCGTCATCAAGGTGGCCCCGGTGGACGACGCCGGTAACCTGCTGCTGTCCGAGCTGGAAGACCTGGTCGGTCCGCGCACCAAACTGGTTGCGGCCACCCAGGTTTCCAACGCGCTGGGCACGGTGACGCCCGCCAAGCAGATCGTCGAGATCTCACATCGCTATGGCGCACGCGTGCTCATCGACGGCGCGCAATCGGTACCACACCTCACGGTGAACCTCCAGGAACTCGGCGCCGATTTCTTCGTCTTCTCGGGTCATAAGATCTACGGCCCCACCGGGATCGGCGTGCTGTACGGCAGCGAGGACGCGTTGGCGGAGACACCACCATGGCAGGGCGGCGGCAACATGATCGCCGATGTCACCCTGGAGCGTGCGGTGTTCCAGGGTCCGCCCAACAAGTTCGAGGCGGGCACCGGCAACATCGCCGACGCCGTCGGACTGGGTGAGGCAGTGCGGTATGTGGAGCGCATCGGAATCAAGCGGATCGCTGAATACGAGCATGCGGTGCTGGAGTACGCCACACCGCAGTTGGCCGCGATCCCCGGCGTAACGCTGGTCGGAACGGCGGATCACAAGGCATCGGTGCTGTCATTCGTGCTCGACGGGCACGATCCGGTGGAAGTTGGCAAGGCGCTCAACGCCGACGGCATCGCGGTGCGCGCCGGACACCACTGCGCGCAGCCGATTCTGCGCCGGCTGGGGCTGGAGCAGACGGTGCGGCCGTCGTTCGCGTTCTACAACACCTTCGACGAGATCGACGTCTTCATCGACGCGGTGCGGCGACTGGCGGAAAGCGGCGGGCCCAAGGCGTAGAGCAGCGTTCGTCGAGCGCATACCGCGCGCAGGCATCTCATCGAAATGCCCTGCACCTGGTATGCACTCGGCGAGCTCAGCCCGCCCGGCCCACCACTGTCAGCAGCACCGCCGAGTCTTCGACCGCGGTGAGGTCATGCCGCTCTTGCGGGATTACCACGTAGTCGCCGGTGTCCAGCGCGGCCTTCACGGTCGCCGTCGCGAGCTCCACCCGCCCACTGAGCACTAATAAGGTTGCCTCGCCTGGATTTTCGTGTTCGGCAAGCTTGTGACCGCCTGCGAGAGCCAGCACCACCTGCCTCAACACATGGCCGCTGCTGCCGTGCACGGTGTGCGCCGCCCGGCCGCTGTGCGCGTTCCGCGCTGTTTCGGCCTGCTCATCCCCTAGAGCCGTTATCGAGATGACATCCATGACTATCTCCCTTCACCTGTGGATCCAGAGTCAGACTGACCGTGCAGTCGCCGTGCCCGGCATCGGGTGACACGGTGACCTGAAACTGCCCGCCCACCGCGTCGGCGTTGACGTCAAGAACTTCCTGGATGAGACCCCGTTGGATCCCGCGGACCACTTCCGGGGCCGTCGTGGCGATCTCGGCGAGTGGGCAGGAACAGATCTGCACGGTGATTCGACCAAAGGACATCAGCGTGGAGTGCACTGTAAACCCCAGTTCGCCAAGGGTTTCCACGACTAGATCGGCCGCGGGGATCGCGGCCCGGTGGCGCGCCACGTTCACCCGATGTGCTAGATCGGCCCCAACCAGCGCCGCACGCGATTCACGCTCAACGGGGGTGCCACCGAGATGGACTGCGAACAGCGACACGACATCGGCGTAGTCGAGCCGTGGGGCGATCGCGTAGGCGAGGCTGGGCCTGCCTGCTTTCTGGCCGGCACCGCTACCGCGCCGGACGATCTGCCCCTGCTCTTCCAGGGTCTTGAGGTGGAAGCGCACCGTGGTGATGTGGATTCGCAGCCTATCGGCAATGTGCTGTACGCCGATCGGCTGCGGCGCCTCCCGCAACAGCACGAGCACCCGGTCGCGCTGTTGGCCCGCTTTGCGGTTACCGGTCATTGGGGCCGGACGCCCACTACTGCGACCGCCGTCAACGCGTCGCTGTGTTCACGAAATGTACGGCGCATGGCAAGCACTCGCTTGCGCGCGCCACCATGCAGGAGAACGTTTTTCACCAGCCGCAGGGCTCCGATAATGCCCTCGTCGGCGATGACGCGCCGTGGGCTCAACAGCGCCATCGCCGCCCGGTCGGTGCTCACCACCTCGAATCCCGAGGCACTGAGCAGCTCACTCCACTCGGCCACGGTGAGCGGCCGTGCGTTGACTTTGATCGAGCGGGCCAGAGCCCGGCGAATCTCGTCCTTAGTGGCCGCGTCCACGGAGTCCGGTGTCAGCCCGAGCTCGTGAATCGCGTACCGCCCGCCCGGCCGTAACACCCGGTAGGCCTCGTCCACAATGGCCTGCTTGGCCTTGTCGCTCTGCATCGTCAGCATCGCCTCGCCCACGACGACGTCGGCGCTCGCGTCGGGCAGACCCGTACTGGCGGCGTCCGCGACAATCACGCGCCCACCACACGATGCGACGACATTGCGCACCGATTCAGTGGCCGCCGCGGTGTCATCGACACCGACATAGGACCGCGGGTGCAGCGCCGCGATGTCGCGCGCAGTCCGGCCCAGCCCGGGCCCGAGTTCGACCACATCGGCATCAGTCACCTTCCCGGCGGCCAAGAGCCGGGTGGTCAGTTCACGCCCTCCCGGGCGCAGTACGCGCTTGCCCAGCCGTGCCAGCAGCCAGTGGCCGGGAAGGTCTTCATCCCTGCGCCCAGCCAGCGGAAGCGTTTCCCTGTCAGCCATAACTCCAATTTAGAGGATAACTCTCCTTTTAAATACCCCTACGTTCCCGCAGCATTGGATTCACCACGGACGCAACCCTCCCGGCGCGGCGGTTACCCGACTAATGTCACCACGCGTGACTGCCTCGACAACGTCCCTCAACGCGATCACCGATGCGACCCGAGAGGCCGTCGCCGACAAACCCAGCGCCGCCACGGTGGTGTTCAAGGCGTCCGCCCAACCAGAGGGCACGGTCGGTAGCGAGATCACCCTGGGCAAGTACCGCGTCCACGTCGACGAGCCACCAAGCCTCGGCGGGCAGAACACAGCCCCCAACCCTGTCGAGTATTACCTGGCATCGCTGCTGTCCTGCCAGGTGGTGACCTACCGATTCTGGGCGGAAAGACTAGGGATTCAAGTCGATTCACTCAGCGCCAGCGCCGAGGGCGACCTCGATGTCCGCGGATTCTTCGGCTTGGACGACAGCGTCCGCCCCGGCTTCCAGCAGATCCGCGTCACGGTGACGGTCTCCGGGCCGGACAGCGACGAGCGGTACCGCGAACTTCAGGAAGCCGTGGACGCGCATTGCCCGGTGCTGGACCTGACCACCGGCTCCACTCCTGTGCACACACAACTCATCACGCGGCCGCGGTCGTAAATCTGTTGCCGGGTGCGGAGCCTCCCTGGCAGCATCAGCGGCGCCCGCCCTAGACCGCGCTAACCGGTACGTGCGGTCCGCTGCTCACGCAGCTGGCGAGGGAGGCAGCCCGTTCGAGCCGGGCCGGGACCCAAGCGTAAGAGCGGTGGCGGAGGGATTTGAACCCCCGGACGGTGTTAGCCGTCTCTCGCTTTCAAGGCGAGTGCATTAGGCCGCTCTGCCACGCCACCGTGCGCAAGCCTAGCGGCTCCGCCAGGCGGCCTACTCCCCGCCGCGGCCCTCCCCGTCCCTGAGCGCGTCCTCGGCGCCCTCACCGACGCGCCGGAAGCTCTCCGCGATGGCGGCCTGCTGTGCCCGGGTCAGTCGGGTCAGGTAGTGCTCGCGGACGCATTCGGCGTAGGTGGACATTGCCGCCTCGCCGAGGGTGCGGCCCTGCTCGGTGAGCGCCGCCAGCACCGCCCTGCGGTCCTGCGGCATCGACCCACGCTTCACCAGCCCCTGCCCCTCCAGACGGCGCACTTGATGCGTGATCCGGCTACGCGAGGCCAGCAGGCTGGTAGCGATATCCCCCATCCGGCAGCTTCCGTTAGCTGATCGCAACAATTGTTGCAGCACCTGGAAGTCGGTCAACGAAATACCGTGCGATGCAACCATTTTCCGGTTCAACAAGAAGTGCAACCGATTAGTCGCCACCCAAAAGTTTTGCCACGAACGAAATTCGGCGAGGTCAAGTCCCGGGACTTCACTCTCCGAACGTGTACTCATACACAATCCCCCCTTCCGCCGACCAAGCTGCGGCCCCGACCGCGCCTCCATACGCAGCGTCTGATAACCCGGTGACCACCCATAGCTCGGCATAGTCTGGATGTTATGCACGCTATCACCGTTGACCAGCCAGGTGGGCCAGAAGCGCTGTGCTGGACCGAAGTTGCCGACCCAACTCCAGGACCAGGCGAAATACTGATCGATGTCACCGCCTCCGCAGTCAACCGTGCGGATCTGCTGCAACGACAGGGCTTGTATCCGATGCCGCCCGGTGCGAGCCACATACTCGGCCTCGAATGCTCCGGAACCATTGGCCAGGTTGGCTCGAATGTCACAGAATGGACTGTGGGGCAACATGTCTGTGCGCTACTGTCCGGCGGTGGGTATGCCGAGAAAGTGGTGGTACCCGTCGGCCAGTTGCTGCCGATTCCGTCAAATGTCGATCTTGACGTCGCAGCCGCACTACCCGAAGTCGCGTGCACCGTGTGGTCGAATCTGGTGATGACGGCGAGAATGGCTGCCGGACAATCCATCCTAATCCATGGCGGCTCCAGCGGTATCGGCACGCACGCCATTCAAGTGGCTAAGGCACTCGGTGTGCGGGTTGCCGTGACCGCCGGCACACCTGACAAACTCGACGCCTGCGGCGATCTTGGTGCCGACCTGACGATCAACTACCGGGACACAGATTTTGTACAGGCGGTTCGCAACTTCACCGACGGCGCCGGCGTCGACCTCATCCTCGACATCATGGGAGCGAAATACCTGGATCGTAACGTCGATGCTCTGGGCAACGACGGTCACCTGATCATCATCGGTATGCAAGGCGGCGCAGTGGCAGAGCTGAACATCGGCAAGCTGATCACCAAGCGCGGCTCCGTCACCGCCACCACCCTGCGCGGGCGGCCGCTGGACGGGCCATCCGGCAAGGCCGCCATCGTCGAGTCCGTCACGCAAAACCTGTGGCCACTCGTCGAGGCGGGGAAAGTCCGGCCGATCGTGGGTGCCGAGATCCCGATAAGTCAGGCCGCCGAGGCGCATCGCCTGCTGGAGCGCGGGGAGGTCGTGGGGAAGGTGCTGCTCACGCTCTGAGCCGTCGAGGCAAGGCCACAGCGATCAGCCCAGCGAGGCCACCGCACGCACCAGCTGGTCAACCTCGGCGGCGGTCGAATAGTGGCCCAAGCCAACCGTTATCGCGCCGCCGATCTCGTTCACGCCGATGGCGTCGAGCACCCGCGAACTGGTGTTGGCGATCGCGCACACCCCGTTGTCCGCCAGGCGCTGCACCACCCGGTCAGCCGGAATCCCGATCACCGTGAAGCTGAGCGCGGGAATCCGGTCCTCGGGAGCACCGATGACCATGACGCGCGGCAGGGTGCGCAGCGCGCTCACCAGATACCGGAACAACCAATCCAAATACGCGCCCGCCGAGTTCAGGGACGTCAGCAGCCGCTCACGCCGGGTACCCGAGGCGGATTCGTCCAAACCAGCCAGGTACTCGACGCTGGCGACCAGGCCGGCCAACATCGCGAACTGATGCCCGCCCAGCTCCAGTCGCGCGGGCCCGCTCGCCAACGGGTTGAGCGAAATCGAACTGATCGAATCCAGCAGCGCAGGATCCCGGAAGACCAACGCGCCCACCGGCGGTCCACCCCAGGCCGTCGCGTTGAAGGCGACAACATCAGCGTCCAGATCCTCGATATCGAAGGCGCGATAGGGCACCAGGCTCGAGCAGTCCATCACCACGAGACCACCGACCGCGTGCGCCAGCTTGGTGGCCTGCTGCAGATCAGGCACCGTGCCCAGGGTCGAAGAAGCCGCCGTCACCGCCACCAGCCGGGTCGGATTGGTAATCAACGACTCCCACTGCCAGGACGGCAGATCACCGGACTCGATGTCGACCTCGGCCCATTTGACCTTGGCGCCGTACCGGTTGGCCGAACGCAGCCACGGCTGCACATTGGCCTCTTCGTCGAGCCGGGACACCACCAGCTCATAGCCGAGCCCCGCCTTGGAGGACGATCCCTCCGCCAGGGAGTTGAGCAGAACGGCGCGGTCACTGCCCAACACCACCCCGCGCGCATCGGCACCCACCAGATCGGCGGCCGCGTGCCGAGCAGCCTCGAGGACGGCGGCACTGCGCCGGGCGCTAGGGTGCGGCCCCCGCGTGTCGGAAAAGGATCCGCGGAACGCTGTGGATACAGTCGTAGCAACCGCATCGGGGATGAGCATCCCGGCTTGGGTATCGAAATGTACCCATCCGTCGCCGAGAGACGGGTGCAAACCGCGCACCCGGGCGACGTCATAAGCCATGCCAGACACCTTAGATGCTCACTACAGGTCACGGCGCTGAACCCGTCGTTGCGCCACGTCCCGACGGACGACGGTCCACGGCGCCGTCTCGTGTAGTCATACTAGAGCAATGTCGTTCGCTTTCGGGGTGGCTGCGGCACTGCTGTTGCTGTTAATCCCAGGCTGGCTGATTGGCCGAGCCTTCGGGCTACCAACGCATTCGGCCGCCCTCACCGCACCTGCATTGACCTATGGGCTAGTTGGGCTGTGCATCGTCACCTTCGGCTCAATCGGCATACCGTGGAACTCAGTTTCCGCCGGGTTTGCGCTTCTCGGCGCGATCGCCATCGCGCGGCTGATCTGGCGCCGACTGCGGCCGAAAGAGCACGCCGAACAATTCCCGTCACAAAATCGTGCGGCGCTCATCGCGGTCACGTTCGGCATCGCGATCGGGACCGCGCTCATCTTCTACGCGTTCCTGCGCGGGCTGACCAACTGGCAATCGATCCCGAGCACCTGGGACTCGATGTGGCACGGAAACACCATCCGCTACATCCTCGACACCGGGCAAGCATCGTCGACCCGAATGGGTGACCTCCGCAACGTCGAGACGCATGCCACCCTGTACTACCCGTCGGCCTTCCACGGGCTGGCCGCGGTGCTCTGCCAACTGACCGGCGCGGCTCCCACCACCAGCTACACGCTGTACGCGGTGGCCGGGTCGCTGCTCTTCCCACTCAGCGCGGCGGCGCTGACCTGGCAGATGCTGCGCGGCCGTACCAGCCGCACCTTCCAGGCCGGTTCCGCGGCCACCGCTGCCGCACTCGCGGCGTCGTTCACGGCGCTGCCCTATGTGGAGTTCTACGTCGCGGCCGTCCCGAACCTGGTGTCCTTCGCCCTGGTGGGCCCCGTCGTGATCGCCGTCACGAGTGTGGTCGCCGACCGCAGCCGCATACCGGTGGCCGTCCTGGCGTTCGTGGGGATCGCCTCGGTACACACCTCCGGCGCCATTGTGGCGGTGGTCTTCGTGGGAGCCTGGTGGCTCTTCGCACCACTATCCCGGCGCCGGGGCAAGGAACAAAAAGTAAAGCCCCGCTTGGGAAGTGGTTTTGCCCCGTTGGCCATCGCCGGCCTTGCTTCGCTGGTGCTGCTCTACCCGCAACTGCGCACGCTGCTGCAACTGTCCGAGATCATCGCCGGGCACCAGTTCGCCACACCGTGGGGCAAGAAGCGCGCGCTGCTGGACGCCCTCACACAGCACACCCGACACCTTGCCGACTACCCCGTGCAGTCCGCACTGCTCTGGCTCGCCCTTCTTGGCGCGGTCGTACTGATCGCGAAGCGGGTGTACTGGCCGATCGCTGTCTGGCTGCTGCTCATCGTTGCGATTGTCCACTCCTCCAGACCTTTTGGCGGTTTCATCGGCCATGCGGTGGCCCTGTTCTCCGATGCCTTCTACAGCGACCCGCGCCGGTTAGCGGCCATCGTGTGTCTGCTGCTGGCGCCGGCCGCCGGGATCGGTCTGTTCACGCTGGCCTACGCCGTGCTGACGAGGGTGCAAGGGGAGCGCACGCGAAAGTGGGCGCTGGTCGCCACGGCGATCGTGCTGGCCGGAACCTGCAGCTTCTCCGCACGGCACTACTTCCTACCGCACAAGTACCTCCTCGGCGCCAAATACGACCAGGTGATGGTCGGTCCCACGAAGCTCGACGCCTTCGCGTACCTGGCGACCCTGCCCGGCGCCAGGGACACCACTGTCGGCGACGGAAACGTGGACGGCTCGGGCTGGATGTACGCGGTGGCGGGGCTGCATCCGCTGTGGACGCACTACGACTTCCCGCAGCAGCAGGGCCCGGGATATCACCGGTACATCTTCTGGGCCTACGCCGACGATGCCGATACCGACCGGCGCGTGATCGAGGCTGTGCACGCGCTGAACATTCGCTATGTCATGACCAGCACTCCCGTGGTCCAGGGGTTCAAGGTTCCCGACGGACTAAGGTCGTTGGACAGATCCCGATCATGGAGAAAGCTGTACGACAGCGGCGCTGCCCAGATCTACGAATGGGCGGGCGACCAGAAACCACAGGCGGAAGGTGACAGATGACCCATCCCGGTCAGGACGCTGACGACGACCAGGTGATCATTCTGGGCGCCGACGATTCCGACAAGGGCGCCGACGGTGCGGACGACGACCCGTCCATCACCGATCTCGTCGAGCAGCCCGCCAAGGTGATGCGCATCGGCACGATGATCAAGCAACTCCTCGAGGAAGTGCGTGCGGCTCCCCTCGATGAACCCAGCCGATCCCGGCTGCGCGAAATCCACGCCGCCTCCATCCGCGAGCTGGAAGACGGGCTCGCACCCGAGCTCCGCGAGGAGCTGAAGCGGCTAACCCTGCCGTTCCTCGAGGACACCGTTCCGTCCGATGCCGAGCTGCGTATCGCGCAGGCACAGTTGGTCGGCTGGCTGGAGGGCTTGTTCCACGGCATCCAGACTGCGCTCTTCGCCCAGCAGATGGCGGCACGCGCGCAGCTTCAGCAGATGCGTCAAGGTGTTCTGCCCCCGGGGCTTTCCGTACCCGCGCAGGGCGGCGGCAGCGGCACCGGTCAGTATCTGTAGCCGTGGTCAGTATCCAGACCCACGAAGCGTGGGTGGAATTCCCGATATTCGACGCCAAGTCACGGTCTCTGAAGAAGGCCTTCCTGGGCAAGGCGGGTGGCGCGATTGGCCGCAACGAGTCGAACGTGGTGGTCATCGAGGCCCTGCGGGACATCACGCTGTCTCTCAAGGAGGGCGACCGGATCGGGCTTGTCGGCCACAACGGTGCGGGTAAATCGACTCTGCTGCGCCTCCTTTCGGGAATCTACGAACCCACCCGGGGCAGCTCGTCCATCCAGGGCAGGGTCGCGCCGGTGTTCGACCTGGGTGTGGGCATGGATCCGGAGATCTCCGGGTACGAGAACATCATCATCCGCGGCATGTTCCTGGGGCAGACCCGCAAGCAGATGCAGGCCAAGGTCGACGAGATTGCCGACTTCACCGAGCTGGGCGAGTACCTCTCCATGCCGCTGCGCACGTACTCCACCGGTATGCGTGTTCGCCTGGCCATGGGCGTCGTCACCAGCATCGACCCGGAGATCCTGCTGCTCGACGAGGGCATCGGTGCTGTCGACGCCGAGTTCATGAAGAAGGCGCGAATTCGGTTGCAGCAGTTGGTGGAACGCTCCGGCATGCTCGTCTTCGCCAGCCATTCCAACGAGTTCCTGGCCCGTCTGTGCAACACGGCGATGTGGATCGACCACGGCACGATCAAGATGAGCGGTGGAATCGAGGACGTGGTCCGCGCCTACGAAGGCAATGAGGCCGGCGATCACGTGGCCCAAATCCTCGCCGAAGACCGCCATGAATGACACGGCCAGCGGGGTTGTTGCCGTCGTCGTCACCTATCGGCGGACCGCGGAACTGGCCGAGTCGCTGAAGATCGTCACAGCACAGACCGCCACGCCGGACCATGTTGTGGTGGTGGACAACGACAACGACCCTGCGGTCAAGGCTCTGGTCGATGGTCAACCCATTGCCACCACATACCTGGGCTCTCGCCGAAACCTGGGGGGCGCAGGAGGATTCGCGCTCGGCATACTCCACGCCCTCACGCTCGGCGCCAACTGGGTATGGCTTGCCGACGACGACGGCCGCCCCGGCGGCACCGATGTTCTGGAGACGCTGTTGGCCTGCGCCCGTAAGCATCGCCTCGCCGAGGTGTCGCCGATGGTGTGCGATATCGACGATCCCGGTCGGCTGGCGTTTCCGCTGCGGCGCGGGCTCGTGTGGCGGCGACGGGTCGAGGAGCTTCGCACCGAAGCCGGTCAAGATCTGTTGCCCGGCATCGCCTCGCTGTTCAATGGCGCGCTCTTCCGTGCCGAAACCCTGGAGGCCGTGGGCGTTCCCGACCTACGGCTGTTCGTACGCGGCGACGAGGTGGACGTACATCGGAGGCTCGTGCGTTCGGGCCTACCGTTCGGGACCTGCCTGGATGCCACATATCTGCACCCCAACGGTGCGGCCGAGTTCAAACCGATTCTGGGCGGGCGCATGCACACCCAGTACCCGGACGATGCCACCAAGCGGTACTTCACCTACCGCAACCGTGGCTACCTGATGTCCCAGCCAGGCATGCGCAAGCTGCTCCCTCAGGAATGGGTGCGCTTCGGCTGGTACTTCCTGATCACCCGACGCGACCCTGCTGGCCTACGTGACTGGATTGCCTTGCGGCGCTTGGGCCGACGCGAGCAGTTCGGCAGACCGACCAACCCGACTCCTTCGGTGCAGGAGACTGAGAAATGACGAACGAACTGCTGGAGTTGTCGTCGGACTCCCGGACCTTCAAGCGCGCGTGGCGTGATCTGTCCGACGGCTTCGAACATCGACAGCTGTGGCTACAGCTGGGCTGGCAGGACATCAAGCAGCGCTACCGGCGATCGGTGCTGGGCCCGTTCTGGATCACCATCGCCACCGGGTCGACGGCCCTGGCCATGGGCATCCTGTACTCGCAGCTGTTCAAGCTCCCCCTGGCAGAACATTTGCCTTATGTGACCATCGGTTTGATCGTCTGGAACCTGTTCAACGCCGCGATCCTGGAGGGGGCGGACGTCTTCGTCGCGAACGAGGGACTGATCAAGCAGTTGCCAACACCGCTGAGCGTGCACGTGTACCGGCTGGTGTGGCGGCAGCTATTGCTGTTCGCGCACAACATCATCATCTTCCTGGTGGTCGTCGCCGTGTATACGCCGCACTGGCATGTCACCGACCTGAGTTTCATCCCCGCGCTGGTGTTGATCACGTTGAATTGTGTGTGGGTTTCACTGGTTTTCGGCGTGCTGGCCACCCGCTATCGGGATATCTCACCGCTGCTGGGCAGCCTGGTGCAGCTGCTGTTCTTCATGACGCCGATCATCTGGAACGAGAACATGCTAGGAGAGCGCGTCGGCAAGCTGGCCACGGTGGTGCAGCTCAACCCGTTCGTGCATTTTCTGGCCATCATCCGCGATCCGCTGCTCGGACTCGATCAGCAGGTCCACCACTGGATCATCGCGGGCGCCATCACCGTCGTCGGTTGGACGGTGGCGATCCTGGTGATGCGCCAGTACCGCGCGCGTGTGCCGTACTGGGTGTAGTCATGTCACAGATAAGCGGCCGGGAGCGCCGATGGCTGCTGGTGTCCGCCGGCGCTGCCTTCCTCGTGTTCGCATTGCTCTGGCTGGGCTATGCCCAACAATGGAATTGGCTGACTCGGCTGGATATCTCAGCGCTGGCATCCGCGCATGACTATGGAATCGCTCATCCTGGGTGGGTCACCGCCTGGGATGTGTTCGCCACCGTCTTGGGCCCGGGTGCATTCCGCATCGCAGTGGCTGGCGTCATCTTCGTGCTGCTGGTGCGGCGCCAGCGGCCCGCGGCGGTGTTCTTGCTGATCACCGTGGAGCTGAGCGCGCTGGTGACCGAGCTGGCGAAACTGCTGGCGGGCCGCCCGCGCCCGGCGACCAGGTTGGTCGACGCGTACGGATCCTCGTTCCCATCTGGACATGCCCTGGGCGTCATGGTCGGTGTGCTGGCATTGCTCACGGTGTTCCTGCCGACAGCGGTTGCCGCGCTGCGCCCCTGGCTCGGGGTGCTCGGCGGTGTGCTGATTCTGGTGATCGGTGTCAGCAGAGTTCTGCTCAACGTCCACAACCCCTCGGATGTGCTGGCGGGGTGGGTGTTGGGCTACGCGTACTTCGTCACCTGCCTGCTCGCGTTGCCGCCGTGGCCCCTCAGGGCAGCGGACGCAGCACAGCCAGCGCCCGGTAACGAACCGTGAAGTGGGCCTCCGCAAGCTTGTCGCCGGCTTCGCCGTCGCGCGCGAGCGCAGTCGGGCCGTCCACCGCGGTAAAGGAAAACTCGGGCACCTGCAGCTCGTGATAGAGCGGGCTGCGCTGAAGGCGCCCGAGCGCCAGCGCCGTCACGATCCGCACCGTACTGAACTTACGGCCGGTCTCCAAGATGCGCACATCGATGAGGCCATCGTCCAAGCGGGGTCGCAGCGACGGGGCGAAACCCGATGGCAGATAAGCAGAATTACCCAGGAAAAACAGCGATGTCTGGACGGTCTTGTTGTCGAACCGAATACGCACCGGGTGCTCGCGGCGCAGCATGCGCAGCATCGCGTAGACACTCGCCAGCGGCTTGCCTGTCCGGTGCTCTATCTTCTCGCGTATCTGCACGAACTTCGGGTACGCGCCGATGCTCGCGGTGTTGATAACCACCTGGCTCTCGTTTAGGTAGACCAGGTCGACGCGGCTGGCGCTGCCCCGGCGGATGGCATCGACGGTCTTGGCCACGCTCTCGCAGCCGATGTCCTTGGCGAAGTGGTTGAACGTGCCGCCGGGAAAAACTGCGAGCGGGGTATCGGTCTCGGCGGCAACGCCTGCGGCACACGCGACGGTGCCATCGCCACCGCCCACCGCAAGCACCTCGGCCCGGCGTGCCGCGCTGCGCATCACCTCGATGAGGTCATCGCCCTTGTTCAGTTCGACGATCTCGGTACGGGGCAAGGCCTTGCGCACCTGGTCCAGAATCCGCTGACCGGTGCCGTCACCGGAGGCCGGGTTGACCACCAACACCACACCCTCGCCCTCGGGGCGCGGGGCGGTATCCACCCGCAGCGGGTCCGCCCCGGGCAACGCCGTCTGCGTAATCGGCGGCACCACGCGGGCACCCAAGACCGCTATCCCGGCACCAATCCCGAACCCCGCGAACACATCACCGGGGTAATGGACGCCGGTGGCCACCCGGGACAGGCCGACCAGCCCGGCCAGCAGCGAGAGCCCCAGGCCCAGCGGCGGGCTCTCAAGACCGACGCCCACCGCGAAGGCCGCCGCGCTCGCCGAATGGCCCGAGGGAAGCGACGAGGATGTGGGCAGGCGCCTGCTGCGCCGCACCAGCGGCACCGACATGTGGTCCGGCCGCGCACGTCGCCTCAGTCGTTTGGCCACTTGGTTGGTGAGCACACTCGTCACTGCCAGTGACAACAGCCCACGTGTAGCGCCGCGCTGCACGGCCGGCTTGCCAAACATCGCCAACCCGACACCGATACCGATCCAGAGCTTGGAATGGTCGGCGGCGCGAGTGAGCCGCGGCATGACGGTATCCAGCAGCGGGCTCGGTGACTCCGCGATCGCTTCGAACACTTCTCGGTCGAGCGTGCCGAGACCGTCGCCTATCTGTCGCAGACCACGCAGAGAACGTCGAGACACTAGGAAACCCATGGAATTCAACATATCCACGCCTGGGCCGTGGATAGTCCGCGTGCCGGTATCAGCAGCTGACCGCGGGCGGCTTGGCTCCGGCCCGGAACGACACGTGCACGTGATCCATATGGTTCGCGGTCGGGCTGCCGCGGTTCTCCATCATCGACCAGCCGTTGCCGTCGTTGTACCGCTGCTGCCAGATCACGTACGTCACGCCCAGCCGGTCACGGTTGGCGAGCACAAAGCTCGCAAGCGCGCTACCGGTCGCGGTGGAGCCCGTCATGAAGTCCAGCGCCAGACCGCGACCGTGATCCCCGCCGCCGCCACGCCCGCTGGCACCGCCGATGTCACCGATACCGAACATCGTCTTCAAGAAGTTTCCCGCCTGCGCCACCGCCGGCTGTGCGCCCGCCAACACGGTCGAACACGGCTTGATGGCTCTGGCTCTGGCCTCCAGGGCCAGCGCCTCCGCCGAGACATAGCGTCGGTCCCGCTGGGCACGCGGCAGGTCGGCGATGAGCACGATCGCACGTTGTTCGGGCTTGATCGACAGCTGAACATCCGGCTTCCCGACTTCGCTCACGACCCCCATCACGGCAGCACCGGCAACGAGCGACAGCGCGAGACCCGCGACGCGCGAGAGCGGCATCGCGGGCCTCTTCTCACCGTCTTTCGCACGCCATCTCGCCAAGATCACCTGGTCAGATTACGAAACGATCACGCTTCTGTCACGCCGACTGCAAAGAATGTGGCAAATTTAGCCACGCTTCGGAGGTGCGTTGCGGGTAGTGACAGCGATGCGATTCCAGGCGTTGATCGTCAGGATCATCCCGATGATCTGCCCGAGCTCGCGTTCGGTGAAGATCGCCGCCGCCCGCGCATAGGTGGCATCAGACACATGCTCACCAGCGGAAAGGACGGTCGCCTCCTCGGTCAGCGCCAGCGCGGCCTTCTCACGTTCGGTGTAGATATCGCCGGCCTCGGCCCAGGCGTTCAGCAGGTAGATCCGCTGCTCGGTCTCACCCTGCTTGCGGGCATCGTGGGTGTGCATATCGAGACAGAACGCACAGTGATTGAGCTGGGATGCGCGGATCTTGATCAGCTCGGCGAGGCCGGGTTCGACGTCCTTGGCCGAGGCGATACTCAGCGCCATCATGGCCTCGTAAACCTCGGGCGAGACCTTCTCCATACGAATTCTTGGGGCATTCAGGGTGCTTGTCATGCCTTAACGGTAGAAGCAGAAAGACCCATTATCATGGTTCAATTCACGCATGAGTTCGTGGGCCAATTTGGGAACATCGGAGCCCCGCCCTCTCAGCCATGATCTACATCTCGACTTGCGTCACGCCATCACCCCCGGTGCCCGCGGCGTACGGGATGTATTGATCACCGCGCTACGTGAGGCGGTCCGGTCCGGTCGACTGACGGTGGGGGCTATGTTGCCGCCCTCGCGCACCCTGGCCATCGACCTCGGACTCGCGCGGAACACCGTCGCCGAGGCCTACGCGGAGCTCGTCGCCGAAGGATGGCTCGAATCGCGGCAGGGCTCGGGAACCCGGGTGCTCAATCGTGGCCAGAGCCAGCTGCCGCCGCGATCACGCGGAGCGGGCTCTCCCCCACCGCACAACCTCTTGCCCGGCTCCGGGGACGTCACCGCCTTCCCCCGCACAGACTGGGTCACCTCCGTCCGCCGTGCGCTGAGCAACGCTCCGCACGAGGCCCTGCGTGCGGGGGACCCGCGTGGCCGTCTCGAATTACGCTCTGCTGTGGCCGAATACGTGGGCCGGGTGCGGGGCGTGCGAACTTCACCCGATTCGGTTGTCATCTGCGCGGGCACCCGTCATGCCGTGGAGATCCTCACCCGCATGTATGGGCTGACCCGGCCGATCGCCCTGGAAGCTTACGGGCTCTTCATCTTTCGCGACTGCATCGAAGCGATAGGGGGCTCCAGCATCCCGATCGGATTCGACGAGGAGGGCGCCGTGGTCAGCGACCTTGACACCCTCGACGTGCGCGCCGCCATGATCACCCCCGCCCACCACTTTCCGCACGGGTTGCCGCTGCACCCGGCACGGCGCACCGCGGTGGTGGACTGGGCACGCCGCACCGACTCCTACGTCCTGGAAGACGATTACGACGGCGAGTTCCGATACGACCGTCAGCCCGTCGGCGCGCTACAAAGCCTCGATCCCGACCACGTCGTGTATCTCGGCTCGGCGAGCAAGAGCCTGGCCCCCGTACTACGCCTGGGATGGATGGTGCTGCCGCCGGACCTGGTGGATGCCGTCGTGGCGGCTGCCGGCGGCGGGCAGTGGTACGTCGACGCGATCTCGCAGCTGACCATGGCGGACTTCATCGCCAATGGCCACTACGACCGGCATATCCGGCGGATGCGCGGTCGGTACCGACACCGGCGCGACCTCCTCGTCGAGCGACTCTCGGACTACAACGTCGGAGTCCGGGGACTGTCTGCCGGCTTGCACCTGCTGCTGACGCTGCCCGACGGCGCGGAGCCCGACGTGCTGTACCGAGCCGGTGAGGCGGGCGTGGCCCTGGCCGGGCTATCGCGGCTGCGGCACCCTCAGGCCGGTCCGCACATCCCCGATCCGGACGGGGTTGTGGTCAGCTTCGGCACGCCGGCCGATCATGGTTTCGCGCCGGCCGTAGAAGCGCTGTGCGGCGTGCTGGCGTCCGCGGGCCTCTAGAGCGGCCGGATGGCACCGTCTGGCAGCGCCGTGCCTCGTCATGGCAGCAGGTCAGCGCCATGGTCAAAGCATGCCTACTTTCGAGTCTTCCGCCGGCCCTCTCCACTACCGCGATAACGGGGACGGCCCTCCGATCGTCTTCGTGCATGGTGTCTTTGTCACCGGGACCGTGTGGCGCAAGGTCGTCGAACCGCTGAGTCGGCGGTTCCGCTGCATTGCACCGGATCTTCCCCTCGGTGCGCACCAAACCCCGATGAGTCCGAGCGCGGACCTCAGCCCTCGCGGTGTGGCCGGGCTGATCCGCGAGCTCATCGAGACCCTCGATCTCAACAACGTCACCATTGTCGCCACCGACACCGGCGGGGCCATCACCCAACTGCTGCTCGCCGACGGCTGCGACCGGATTGGACAGGTGGTGTTGACGCCCGTCGACTCGTTCGACAACTTCCTGCCGAAATCGATTCGCGTCCTGCAGTACTGGGCACGGACCCCGGGAACCGATTTCATCCTGCGGCCTTATGCCCTCAAAACAGTGCAACGAATCGTCGGAAAGACGCTCGCCAAGTTCCCGATTCCCGACGAGATACTCGGCGAGTGGGTCCGTCCCTTGCTGCAGCAGAAGGGCGTGCGCCGCGATGTACGCGCATTCCTCAGCCGGATCGACCACCGCGACACGCTGGCCGCCGCAGAGACACTGCGCACCTTCGATAAGCCGGTGCTGCTGCTCTGGCCGCGCACGCTGCCGTTCTTCCCGTTCGCACATGCGCAACGGTGGGTGCAGCTACTGCCTAACGCGAAACTCGTGGAGGTCCCCGACAGCTACACCTTTGTCAGCGAGGACCAGCCCGCGCTCATGGTGAAGGAGATCGAGGCGTTCGTCCCGCAACGAGTGTGAGCGGTTACTCGTCCTCTTTGGCGTGGTCGGCGACTCCAGGGTTGGGATCGCGCGACAGGTCGATCAGCGGATCAATGCCTTCGCCCTCGGCCCGTTCGTGCCTTCCGTGCTCTGGAGTCGTCATGGCTGCCCCTCACGCGTCGATGTTCCAGCAATCCTTCGCGACCCTACCTGCGCGCGGAAAGTCGTGCGCGGGGTCCCGTGATTGGCGCTGTGGGACGACACCTGACATAGGCTCTGGCCCGTGTCAGATGCCCCAGCCGAGCAGGCTCAGCTGTCGCTGACCACTCAAGCGGCCCGATTCGTCCTCACCGGCGGGCTCTCGGCCATTGTCGACTTCGGGCTGTACGTGCTGCTGCTGCACGTCGGCCTCCAGGTCAATGTCGCCAAATCCATTAGCTTTGTGGCGGGAACCACAACCGCGTACCTGATCAACCGGCGCTGGACCTTCCAGGCCGAGCCCAGCCGCGCCCGGTTCATCGCGGTGATGGCTCTCTACGGCCTGACCTATGCCGTCCAGGTCGGCATCAACTATGTGTTTTACATACAGTTCGAGGACAAACCCTGGCGGGTTCCGGTGGCCTTTGTCATCGCCCAGGGGACCGCGACAGTCATCAATTTCATCGTGCAGCGCGCCGTGATTTTCCGGCTGCGCTGAGTCGTCCCCCGGTCGCTTCGCTCCTACCCTCCGATCGGCTCAAGTACGCTTTTTCACTGATATGTCTACAGACCTTCCCCTGACCCCGCGCGCACTGACCGGGTTCGGCCGCACCGCACCCACCGTGGCTCACGTGCTCTCCACACCCGATGTCGATCTGATCGCCGAGGCCGTGCGCCGGGTCGCCGACGCGAGCGCGACCAGCCCCTCGCATTTACGCCGCGGCATCGTCGCCCGCGGCCTGGGCCGCTCCTACGGCGATCACGCGTGCAACGGCGGCGGGATCGTCGTCGACATGACTCCGCTCAACAAGGTGCACTCGATCAGTGCCGAGACCGCCATCGCCGACGTCGACGCCGGTGTGAGCCTGGATCAGCTGATGAAGGCCGCACTCCCCTTCGGCCTGTGGGTGCCGGTGCTGCCCGGCACTCGCCAGGTCACCGTGGGCGGTGCCATTGGCTCGGATATCCACGGCAAGAACCATCACAGCGCCGGCAGCTTCGGAAACCACGTGCTATCCCTGGACCTGCTGATGGCTGACGGCCAGGTGCACACGATCGCCCCCGACGGACCGGACAGCGCGCTGTTCTGGGCCACCGTCGGCGGCAACGGGTTGACGGGCATCGTCGTGCGCGCCCGCATCGCCATGACGCGCACCGAAACGGCGTACTTCATCGCCGACGGTGTCGCCACCCGGGACCTGGATGAGACCATCGCGGTGCACCAGGACGGCAGCGAGGACAAGTACACGTACTCGAGCGCCTGGTTCGACCTGATCAACCCGCCGCCCAAGCTGGGCCGCGCCGCAGTCAGCCGCGGAAGCCTTGCGCGGCTGGACCAGCTGCCCGCGAAGCTGGCCAAGGACCCGCTCAAATTCACTGCGCCGCAACTGCCCGGCTTCCCCGACCTCTTCCCGGTCAACTTCATGATCAAGCCGTCTCTCATGGCGATCGGCGAGGCGTTCTACCGGATGAGCGGTAACTACCAGGGCAAGATCGTCAATCTGACGCAGTTCTATCACATGCTCGACATCACAACCGGATGGCAATACGCCTACGGCCCAGCGGGTTTCGCGCAGCACCAGTTCCTGGTGCCGCCCGATGCGCTCGACGAGTTCAAGGGCATCATCCGGTGGATCCAGACCCAGGGCCAGTACTCGGCGCTCAACGTCTTCAAGCTCTTCGGCCCGGGCAACAAAGCGCCGCTGAGCTTTCCGATGAAGGGCTGGAATGTCGCCATGGACTTCCCCAACAAGCCCGGCGTCAACGAGTTCCTCAACGAACTCGACAACCGCGCCATGGAATTCGGCGGCCGGGTGTACACCGCCAAGGATTCACGCGTGAACGCGGAGAAGTTCCACAAGATGTACCCGCGCGTCGACGAGTGGATCGCCACCCGACGCAAGGCCGACCCCCACGGCGTGTTCGCCTCCGACATGGCTCGCCGCCTCGAGCTGCTCTAGAAAGGCTTCAGCCACACAATGATTGACGCAACGGGTAACCCCCAGACCATCCTGCTGCTCGGCGGTACCTCGGAGATCGGCCTGGCCATCGTCGAGCGCTACCTCAAGAACGCCAAGGCCCGCGTCATCCTGGCCGACCTGCCCAACGCACCCAAGCGCGAGGCGGCCATCGCGCAGATCGAGGCCGCCGGAGCCAAATCCGTCGAATACCTGGACTTCGATGCCGTCGACACCACGAGCCACCCCGCCCTCATCGAATCCGCTTGGGCACAGAGCGATGTGGATGTCGCCATCGTCGCCTTCGGCGTCCTCGGGGACGCCGAAGAGCTCTGGCAGAACCAGGCCAAGGCAGTGCTCAGCGCACAGGTCAACTACACCGCCGCCGTCTCCGTCGGCGTGCTGATCGGCCAGAAGATGAAGGCACAGGGTTTCGGCCAGGTCATCGCGATGTCCTCGGTTGCCGGTGAGCGAGTACGCCGCTCGAATTTTGTCTACGGCTCGACCAAGGCCGGCCTCGACGGGTTCTACCTCGGCCTCGGAGAAGCGCTGCGCGAGTTCGGCGTCCACGTGCTGGTGGTACGCCCGGGCCAAGTACGCACCACCACGACGATCGAACACTGGAAGGCCACCGGCGCCAAGGAGGCTCCGTTCACGGTCGACAAAGAGGAGATCGCCGAGCAGGTGGTGACGTCAGCCGCCGCGGGCAAGGAGCTGATCTGGGCGCCCGGCCAATGGCGCTTCGTGATGTCGGTGCTGCGCCACGTGCCGCGCCCCATTTTCCGCAAGTTGCCCGTGTAATCACGTCGAGATGACAGCCCCGATGACCGTGACGGCACGCCAGCATGTGCTGGACACCGCCAAAGACCTGACGCTCGCAGTGGTCACGGCCGCAGCTGTCAGCGCCGTCGCGCTCATCGCGATCGCGCGGGTGGAGTGGCCGGCCTTCGGATCGTCCAACCAGCTGCACGCCCTGACCACGGTCGGACAGTTCGGCGCCATCGCCGGGTTGGTACTGGCCGGGGTGCTGTGGCGCAGGGGGCGCCGCACCATCGCGGAAATGCTGTCACTGCTCTTCTTGTCGACGTTCACCGTGGTGACTCTGGGGATGCCCCTGGGCGCCACCAAGCTGTATCTATTCGGGGTCTCGGTGGACCAGCAGTTCCGCACCGAGTACGTCACGCGATTCACCGACTCGCCCGCGCTGCACGATATGACCTATCCGGACATGCCACCGTTCTATCCGGCCGGCTGGTTCTGGATCGGCGGGCGCCTCGCGGCGCTCACCGGAACCGCCGGCTGGGAGATGTACAAGCCGTGGGCCATTACCTCCCTGGCGATCGCGGTATGTGCGGCATTTGTCTTGTGGAACAAGATGATCCGCTTCGAATACGCGCTCATCGTGACCACCGCCACCACCGCCGTCACACTGGCATACACGGCCGCCGAGCCGTACGGTGCCATCATCACAGTGCTGCTGGCACCCGCACTTGTGCTCGGCTACAGCGGATTACGGGCCATCGGGCGCACCGGCTGGGCCGCGGTGGTGGGTTTCGGCGTCTTCCTCGGTTTCGCGGCGCTTTTCTACACACTGCTCACCGCGTATGGCGCACTGGCCATCACCGTCGCCGCCAAGGTGGTGGCGATCAGCCGCATCCGGCGTGACGGCTGGTGGCCCGCCGTCAAGGAACCCCTGCTCCGCTGGCTCACCATCACCGCCATCGCCATCGCACTCGCGCTCGTCTTCTGGGGACCGTACTTGGTTGCCACGCTGAGCCGTTCACTGGAGAAGGCGGCGTCGGCGCAGCACTACCTGCCCAACGACGGTGCCCAACTGTCCTTCCCGATGCTGCAGCCCACCATGCTCGGCGGGCTGTGCCTGCTCGGAACGATCTGGCTTGTGGTGCGGGCCCGGAGCTCGGCGCGCGCCGGCGCGCTGGCGATCGGCGTGGTCTCCGTTTATCTGTGGTCGCTGCTGTCCATGCTCGCCACGCTCGCCAAGACCACCCTGCTCTCGTTCCGGCTCGTACCCACCCTCACCGTGTTGCTCGTCGCCGCGGGTGTCTTCGCCTTCATCGAGGTGGCCGTCTGGGCAGCGCAGCGCAGCAAGACCGCGACGATCGTGGCCACCGTGATCGGCCTGGCCGGCGCACTGGCATTCAGCCAGGACATCCCCAACGTGCTCCGCAACGACATCGTCATCGCATACGCCGATACCGACGGCACCGGCCAGCGCGCCGACCGCCGGCCACCCGGCCCGGAGAGTCACTACGGCGCCATCGACAAGGCCATCACCGAGATCACGGGTAAGCCGCGTGATGAGACCGTGGTGCTCACCGCCGACTACAGCTTCCTGGCGTTCTACCCCTACTACGGCTTCCAGGGACTCACCCCGCACTACGCGAACCCCCTGGCGCAGTTCGACAAGCGTGCGGCCGCGATCACGAGCTGGGAAGACTTGCACACCGCCGACGACATGATCCGGGCGCTCGACGCGCTCCCCTGGCGGGCCCCCACCGTGCTTCTCATGCGCCAGTCCGGTGACAACTACTCCCTGCGGCTCGCCAAGGATGTCTACCCCAACCAGCCGAATGTGAAGCGCTACACCGTCACGCTGAACAAGCAGTTGTTCGCTGATCCGCGGTTCACCGTGCGAACCATTGGGCCCTTCGTCTTGGTCGTGCGGGTCCCACCGCGCACTTAGCGCTCTTCGCGCAAGCCGCTCATCGCACGCCAACTAACATCTTCCTCCGTGACGGTTCAGGGCAACGCGACGGAGAAGGTCGCCGGCAACGGCGACGGCGACTACCGCAGGGCCCGGCTGATCGCGATCATCACCGGCTTCCTGGGTGCGCTGCTGGCCATCGCCACTCCACTGCTGCCCGTCCAGCAGGACACCGCGACGCTGAACTGGCCCCAAAACGGCACCCTCGCGAGCGTCGACGCGCCCCTCATCGGATACGTGCCCACCGACCTCACCATCACGGTGCCCTGCGCGGCAGCCAGGGGCCTCGACGGCCACAACAGCGTGCTGCTGTCCACCGTGCCTAAACAGGCGCCCAACGCGGTAGACCGCGGCATGCTGATCCAGCGCATCGGCGGCGACCTCGTGGTGATCGTGCGCAACGTACCGGTCGTCTCCGCCCCCCTCTCCGAGGTCACCGGCCCCAACTGTCAGCGGCTCGAAGTCACGGGGCATGCGGACAAGGTGACCGGGAAGTTCGTCGGCCTCACCCAGGGGCCCAAGGATGCCAAGCCCGGCCAACCGCGCGCCGGGGAACGCGGCGGGTACGACTTCCGGCCGCAGATCGTCGGCGTCTTCACCGACCTGTCCGGACCCGCCCCCGAGGGCCTGAATCTCTCGGCCACCATCGACACCCGCTACAGCAGCTCGCCCACCGTCATCAAGTTCATCGCGATGATCCTCGGTGTCCTGCTGACCGGCCTCTCGCTGATCGCCCTGCACACTCTCGACGCCGCCGACGGACGCAGACATAAGCGCTTCATGCCCGCGGGCTGGTGGAAGCCACGGCCGCTCGACGCTCTGGTCGGCGCGGTGCTGGTGTGGTGGCATTTCGTCGGCGCCAACACCTCTGATGACGGCTACATCCTCACCATGGCTCGCGTCGCGGAGCGCTCGGGCTACATGGCCAACTACTACCGCTGGTTCGGCACGCCCGAATCGCCGTTCGGCTGGTACTACGACCTGCTGACCATCTGGGCCCACGTCAGCACCGCCAGCGTCTGGATGCGGCTGCCCACGCTGGTCATGGGTGTGCTGTGTTGGGCAGTCATCAGCCGCGAGGTGATCCCGCGACTGGGCCACGCCGCGCGCACCAATCCGGTGGTGCCGTGGACGGCGGCCGCGATGTTCCTGGCCTTCTGGTTGCCGTTCAACAACGGCCTGCGTCCCGAACCGATCATCGCGGTGGGCATCCTGTTGACGTGGTGCTCGGTCGAGCGGTCCATCGCCACCAACAGGCTGCTTCCGGCGGCGGCCGCGTGCATCATCGGCGCGCTGACCTTGTTCTCCGGACCGACGGGTATTGCCTCCGTCGGCGCGCTGCTGGTCGCGATCGGGCCACTGCGCACCATCGTGAGCAAGCGTGCCAAGCGATTCGGCTACGCCGCGCTCCTGGCACCGATTCTGGCGGCCGGGCTGGTCACGCTGGTTGTCATCTTCCGAGATCAAACCCTCGTCGGGGAGATCCAGGCCAACGCGCTCAAGTCGGCCGTCGGACCGTCGTTGAACTGGTTCGACGAGCATGTCCGGTACGAACGGTTGTTCCTGCCCACGACCGACGGCGCCATCTCCCGCCGTTTCCCGGTGCTGGCTCTCGTCACCGCGCTCGGCGTGGCCGTGGCAATGACCTTGCGCAAGAACAAGATTCCCGGCACTGCGAGTGGCCCCAGCCGCCGGATCATCGGCATCACCCTGATCTCGTTCGTCGCGATCATGTTCACCCCCACCAAGTGGACCCACCACTTCGGGGTGTTCGCCGGCCTGGCCGGATCACTGGGCGCGCTGGCCGCGGTGGCGGTGACCGCGGCGGCGATGCGCTCCCCGCGCAACCGCACGCTGTACGCCGCGATCGTGCTGTTCGTCCTCTCACTCTCGTTCTCCAGCGTGAATGGATGGTGGTACGTCTCCAACTTCGGCGTGCCGTGGTCAAATTCCTTCCCGCAATGGCATTTCGGCATCAGCACTGTGTTCTTCGGACTGTGCGTGCTCGCGATTTTGATAGCGGCGTGGATGCACTTCACCGGCCGAGACCATCCCGGCCGCACCCCGGTGCATCCGGTGCTGGCACGTGTGGCCGAATCTCCCCTGGCCGTCGGCACCTGGATCGTCGTGATCTGGTCGGTGTTCTCGCTGACCGCCGGAATGGTCAACCAGTACCCCGCGTGGTCGGTCGGACGTTCCAACCTCGACGCACTGCGTGGGCACGGCTGCGGGCTGGCCAACGACGTCCTGGTCGAGGAGAGCCCGAACACCGGGATGCTGCAGCCCATCGATGCCCCGGTCGGGCAGGCGCTGGCCGCCGATACCAATATCTTGTTCAATCCCAACGGGATTCCGTCGGATGTGTCCGCCGATGAGGAGAACAACCCGCAGAGCTCCGACAGCTTCGTGGAGCGCGACAAGAACGGTAGCGCCGCCGGGAGCCAGGAAGGCACCGAAGGGGGCACCACGGTTGCTCCCGGCGTCAACGGATCGCTGGCCCGGCTGCCCTTCGACCTCAAGCCCGAGACCACGCCGGTCATGGGCAGCTACCAGATCGGCAACCAGCGTCCCGCTCGGCTGCAGTCGGCGTGGTACCGCCTGCCACCCAAGGACACCACCAAGCCGCTGATCGTGCTCGCCGCGGCGGGCCGCTTCGATCCGGTCGAGCTGCAGGTGCAGTTCGCCCGGGAAGATGGAAAGGTCATGGGCGCCATCTCGTTCGCCGACCTCGGGCCGGCTCCGGCATGGCGAAACCTGCGGATGTCTCGCGACGCCATCCCGACAGAGGCCACCCGGATCCGGCTCCTTGCCATCGATGACGACTTGGCACCGCAGCACTGGATAGCGGTCACCCCGCCCCGGGTTCCGTCGCTGCGCACGCTGCAGGAAGTGGTGGGCTCCGATCCGGTGTTCCTGGACTGGCTTGTGGGGCTTGCCTTCCCCTGCCAGCGGCCGTTCGACCACAAGAACGGGGTCATCGAGATCCCGAAGTGGCGCATTCTTCCCGACCGCTTTGGCGCGGAAGCCAACTCGCCGGTAATGGACTACCTCGGCGGCGGCCCGCTGGGCATCACCGAACTGCTGTTGAAGGCGACACCGGTGCCCACCTATCTACAGAACGACTGGTTCCGCGACTGGGGTGCGTTGCAACGGTTTGCGCCGTACTACAAGAACGCCACCGTGGCACAGCTGCAGCTCGGAACCGCCGTGCACAGCGGACTCTGGACGCCCGGTCCGCTGCGTAAGAGCCGCTAGCACCCGGTATCCAACGTTTGGCTGATTTTCGATAGAAACTGGCAACTTATCGGAAGCCAGTAGCAGGTCCGCCGACTTCAATGGGGTTGTCTCCACAGAGATCCCAGAGGGGCGGAAGCAGATTGGACCCTGGCCCGCCCCTCTGGACTACCAACCCAGAGGAAGGTTCCTGCGATGTTACGGCAGTTCGTCATGGCCGCATGTTTAACGGCGTCCCTGGTCACGGCCACTCCGGCCGCGGCCAAACCCGATAACGAGCCCTGCCCCTATCACCCGGTCAAGATCGATCCCAAGTGCGAGCGCTCCGGGGCAGTCCGGGAGAAGTCGCCGCACAACGACTAGGACGGCGTCAGTCCTCTTGGGCGCGAACAAATTCCGCGAGTCCGGGAATGGCGAACTCCAGAATCCCATGGCCCGCGACGCCGATGAGACCTTTATCGATGAGGCCGGCGCGGGCGGCGCTGATCGCCCGCGAATCCCGGCCCATGACGGCGGCGATATCGGACCGGCTCGCCCACCGATCATCGGTCAGCGAGCGCGCCATCGCTGACATGAACTGCCGCTGTACCGGGGTGGCGTTGTTCCAGCGCGCGCGAAAGAGCGAGTCCATCTCCTCGGCGACCTGACGGGCGGCGTGCTCGACATCGGACATCCTGATCCGACCCCCGGGATCCGGATACCCGGCACGCACCCACGCGGCGTCGGCGTAGAGCTGCAGGGTGTGCGGATACCCGCTCGTCTGCGCGATCACGGCATCCAGCGCGTCCTGGGCCCACTCGACCCCGACCGCGCCTGCCGGCTTGACGAGTGCCACCCGGGACGCGTCGCGACCGAGACGACGCAGCGTGCGATAGGCGAATCGCTCACTGAATGTGGCGGCGGCACTAATGATCTCCGGTGTTTGCGGCAGACCGGCCGCGAACACTCCGGCGGGCAGGGTATCGGCCTCGGCCTGCAGGTCCTGCCACGTCACGGCCAAGGTACGCAGCCCCGCCCGGTCCGCGTCCTGGACCTCGTCGATCAGCAGCACCAGGCCGCGGTGCCCCTCGTCGCGCGCCGCCGTGGCGGTCTCGATGATCAATTCCTTGAATGATGCCTCTGACACGGCGGCTTGGGTGCCCTGCGACGGCTTGACGGTCGCTCCCACCTGAGCCACGCCCGGCACGCCCGCGGTGATACTCACCTGATCGACGGCGCGCAGCAGACGGCCGCGTGACTTCTTCTTCCACGCCGTAACACGGACGCGGATCGCGGTCCCTATCGCCGCCGCGAGCGGCTCGTCTCCCCCCGCGGTGACCCACACCGTCACCACGCCACGGGCCTCCGCATCGCGCTGCACCTCACGCAATAGTGAGGTCTTTCCGACCCCGCGTGGGCCGGTGTCGACACGGATACGCCCGATCAGCCGGCCAAGCTCGGCCATGTACATCAGCCGCTCACCGATCTCGGCAAGCTGTTCTGTGCGGCCGACCACCTCGCGTGCCACCCGACCAGGCGTGTAGGGGCTCGGCTGCATGGATGTCCTACCTGATACGTATTGATACTGCGGGGCGTTGTATCAACAAGTATCAGACAGGGCCGACATCATTGATACTTATTGATACTTCTAACAAGGTATCTACTGGTATCCAGGTTAGAGGTCTCAATCCGGCCAACCGAGCGCGCTGCATTGAGGTGCCCGAAGCTTCGTCACATACCATCGCCCTCGTGCCTTCGCCGCTTCTAAAGTCCGCGACAGCAGGTACAGCCCAGCGGGCACGTCTGATTTCATTGGCTGCGGCCACCATCGGTGTGCTGTTGTGCGTGCTTGTTCCCCTGCTGCCGGTCCGCCAGTCCACCGTCGACATCAGCTGGCCCCAGGGAGTCACAGCCGACGGGAACATCACCAGCATCACGGCACCGTTGGTATCGGGCGCACCGCTGTCCTTCGACGCCCACATCCCGTGCACTGCTATCGCGAGCTTGCCCGCCAGCGGCGGCGTTGTACTGTCCACCAGTCCCGACGGCGGATTCGAGGCAAGCCGGCACGCGTTGTTCGTCCGCGCCACCTCCGATCTGGTGGTCGTCGCCTTCCGCGATAACGTCGCGACGGTCGCCCCGCGCAAGTCGGTGGAATCCGGCGGCTGCACCACGTTGGACATCTGGGCCAATGCCGGCGGCGTCGGCGCCAACTTCGCCGGGCTTCCCAACGCACACGGGACCCTGGCCATCGAGAACAAGCCCCAGGTGACCGGACTATTCACCGACCTCAAGGTGCCCGCCGCCGGTGGGCCGACTGCCCATGTGGTGGTCGATACCCGGTTCATCACCAGCCCAACCACATTGAAGCTGGCGGCCATGGTGCTGGGCCTCGCCGCAGTGGCGATCGCCATCGGCGCACTGGCGGTACTGGACCGCGGCGGACGTAAGCGCGGACGGCCCTCCTTCCGCCTGCCAACTCGCGCGACGCTGCTGACCAATGGTGTCGCCGACATCGGAGTCGTTGGCACACTTCTTCTTTGGCATGTCATCGGTGCCATCACCTCCGACGACGGCAATGTCCTGGTCGAGGCACGGGTAGCCCATCAGGCTGGATACGTCACCGAGTACTACCGCTACTTTGGTGCCACCGCCTCACCATTCGATTGGTACGCAACCCTTTTAAGCTGGATCACGCAGGTGAGCACGGTCGGCGTCTGGATGCGGGTGCCGGCCACCCTGGCGGGCGTCGGCACCTGGTACATCCTGCGCAAGAGGATGCTGCCCCGACTCGGCGAGCAGCTCGCCACGAGCCGCACCGCGGTGTGGACGGCCGCACTGGTCTTTCTGGCCGCCTGGCTGCCCTTCAACAACGGCCTGCGACCCGAGCCGATCATCGTGTTCGGCACCGTGGTCACCTGGATCCTGGTGGAGCGCTCCATTGCGACCCGGCGCCTGTCCCCCGCCGCGCTGGCGATCGTCGCCGCGCTGCTCACCGCCACCGTCGCCCCCCAAGGGCTGATCGCGCTGGGACCACTACTCGCCGGTGGGCGCGCCATCGCCCGCGTCGTCTCCGTGCGGCGTCTGCGGTACGGGCGGTTCACCCCTGCCGCGGTCTTAGCGGCCTCAGTCGCCGGAGTGTTCGCTTTCACCTTCCGGGACCAGACCCTGGCCACCGTCGCCGAATCCGCCCGCATCAAGTACGTGGTGGGCCCGACGATCGCCTGGTACCAGGAGTTTCTGCGCTACTACTTCCTGACGGTCGAATCCAATGTCGACGGCTCGCTGACGCGCCGCATCGCGGTGTTCATCCTGCTGCTCTGTCTCTTCGGCACCCTCGCGGTGCTGCTGCGCCGCGGAGTACTGCCGGGCCTGGCCAGCGGGCCGGTATGGCGGCTTATCGGCAGCACCGCGATCGGACTGCTGCTGCTCACCTTCACCCCCACCAAGTGGGCCATCCAGTTCGGCGTCTTCGCCGGACTTGCCGGTGCACTCGGTGCGGTCGCCGCATTCACATTCGCACGCGTTGGGCTGCATTCGCGACGCAACCTGGCGCTGTACGTGACCGCGCTGCTGTTCATCCTGGCGTGGGCGACCTCGGGCATCAACGGCTGGTTCTACGTGGGCAACTACGGCGTGCCGTGGTTCGACAAGCAACCGGTCATCGCGGGACAACCGGTCACCACCATGTTCCTGGCGCTCTCGATCATCACCGCGCTGCTGGCCGGTTGGCTGCACTTCCGTTTGGACTACGCCGGGCACACCGAGGTCGAGAACACCCGCCGTAACCGGCTCCTCGCCTCCACCCCGCTGCTGATCGTGGCGGCCATCATGGTGATTCTCGAGGTCTCCTCGATGGCCAAGGGGGTCTACGCACGTAGCGACACCTACACCACCGGTAAGGCCAATCTGTTGGCCCTGAGCGGCAACTCTTGCGCGATGGCCAACGATGTCCTCGTCGAGCCTGACGCCAATGAGGGCCTGCTGCAACCTGCTCCGGGGCAGCCGGCAGGTAAGTACGGGCCTCTTGGTGGTACCGATCCTGTCGGCTTCATCCCCGATGGCGTGGAGACCGGCATGACCTCATTGCCCGTCATCGGCAAGCCAGGCCTGGTCAACTCCGATGCCTCACCCAACGCGCCGATCATGGAGGTAAGCGATGCGGCCGGAACCACCGGTGGTATTGGCCCCACCGGAATCAATGGCTCCGGCGCGCTGCTGCCGTTCGGACTGGACCCGGCCCGCACGCCGGTGATGGGCAGCTACGGAGAGAATTCGATTGCGGCACACCTCAAGTCGTCGTGGTACGAGCTTCCCCCGCCCAGCCCGGATCGACCACTGGTAGTGATGTCGGCAGCAGGAGCGATCTGGTCGCACCAGCAGGATGGCACCTTCAATCCCGAGATCAACTATGGCCAACAGCTGAAGTTGGAATGGGGCACTCGCGGCAGCGACGGGGCAGTGAAGGCACTTCGTCAGGACGAGCCGATTGACATTGGCCCACAACGAGTCTGGCGCAACCTGAGGTTCCCCACCAAGACCGCTCCGCCGGGAGCCAACGTGGTGCGGATCGTCGCCGATGACCCAAACCTGTCCAGTGACCAGTGGCTGGCGTTCACCCCGCCCCGGGTCCCCCCACTCAAGACCGCACAGGATCTGTTGGGCTCCAACACCCCGGTGCTGCTGGACATGGCTGTGGCGCAAAACTTCCCGTGCCAGCGGCCGTTCAGTGAACGCCTAGGAGTGGCCGAGCTGCCCAAGTTCCGGGTCATGCCCGAGCACAAGCAGGTCGCCACCTCGTCGAACATGTGGATGTCTGCCGAGGACGGCGGCCCCTTCATGTTCACCACCGCCCTGCTGCGGACCTCCTCGGTTCCCACCTATCTGCGTAACGACTGGTTCCGCGACTGGGGCTCAATCGAGAAGTACGAGCCCGTCATCGCTCCGAATCTGGCACCCAACGCACAACTCACCGAGGGCACCGTCGTGGTGAACGGCTGGACCCGCAAAGGACCGATTCGAGCCCTGCCATGACACAGAATTCCGTGACAGACACCTCCCCTGAGGCCCGCAAGCTGAACATCGCACGATGGACGGCAACCGTTTTCGGTCTACTCGGGTTCGTGTTGAGCGTCTCTATCCCGCTCCTGCCGGTCAAGGTATCCACCGCGACCCTCGACTGGCCGCAGCAGGGTCAACTCACCAACGTCACCGCGCCGCTGATCACCCAGACACCGATGGACATGACGGTGATCGTGCCGTGCACGGTGATCAACGCGGTACCCGCAGCGGGTGCGGTGATCCTGGGCACCGCACCGCCCGAGGGCAAAGAGGCGGCGCTTCAGGGCCTGTTCGTCAGGGCCACCAAGGAGCGCGTCGACATCACCGACCGGAACGTGGTCATCGCCAGCGTTCCGCGCGCCAAGGTGGCCTCTTCCGACTGCCGACAGATCGTCATCACCTCGTCGGACAAGGGCACCTTCGCGACGTTCGAAGGTCTTCGCGGTGATGGGGCCGAGAAATCCGGCAAAGACCTCACCAGCGGCTTCCCCGATCCCAACCTGCGGCCCCAGATTGTCGGGGTCTTCACCCAGCTCAGCGGTCCGGCACCGGCAGGACTGAGCCTGACCGCCCATATTGATACCCGGTTCTCGTCCAGCCCAACACTTCTCAAACTCGCCGCAATGGTGGGTGCGGTGATATCCACCATCATCGCGCTGCTGGCACTGTGGCGGATCGACCAGACAGACGGCCATCGCATGCAACGGGTCATCCCCACTCGTTGGCGCCGTTTCGATTTCACCGACACCGTCATCATGAGCAGCCTGGTGCTCTGGTACGTGATCGGCGCGGGATCCTCGGACGACGGCTATCAGATGGGCATGGCGCGCACCGCCGAGCACGCCGGGTACATGGCCAACTACTTCCGCTGGTTCGGCAGCCCCGAGGACCCCTTCGGCTGGTACTACAACCTGCTGGCCATCATGACCAAGGTCAGCGATATCAGCCTGTGGATCCGGCTGCCCGACCTGGTTGCCTCGCTGGTCTGCTGGCTGCTGATCAGCCGGGAAGTGTTGCCCCGCTTGGGGCCCGCCGTCGCCCGCAGCAAGCCTGCCGCATGGGCGGCCGGCTTCGTGCTGCTGGCATCGTGGTTCCCGTTCAACAACGGCCTGCGCCCCGAGGGCCAGATCGCCGTCGGATCGCTGATCACCTGGGTGCTCATTGAGCGCGCCATCACCTCCCGCCGGTTGACCCCGGCCGCGCTGGCGATCATCACCGCCGCCTTCACCCTCGGAATCCAGCCGACGGGTCTAATCGCCGTCGCCGCACTACTTGCCGGCGGTCGGCCCATTCTGCGGATCATCGTGACCAAGCACCGTCAGGTGGGCACCTGGCCGTTGGTGGCCCCCATGCTGGCTGCCGGAACGGTCATCTTGCCTGTGGTGTTCTCCGATCAAACCCTGGCAACGGTCATCGAGGCCACTCGGATTCGCACGGCTATCGGACCGTCACAGGCGTGGTACACCGACAATCTGCGGTACTACTACATGTTCCTGCCGACAGTCGACGGCTCGGTATCGCGGCGCTTCGGATTCCTACTGATCGCCGCATGCCTCTTCATTGCCATGTTTATCCTGTTGCGCCGCAATCGAGTTCCCGGTGTGGCGCGCGGGCCGGCCTGGCGCGTGCTGGGCGTCGTTTTCGGCACCATCTTCTTCCTGATGTTCGCACCGACGAAGTGGGTGCACCACTTCGGACTCTTCGCCGCCCTGGGTGCTGCCGTGGCCGCGCTGGCCACGGTGCTGGTATCACCACAGGTGCTGCGCTGGAGCCGCAACCGGATGGCGGTCGTGGCGACGGTGCTCTTCGTGCTGGCGCTGAGCTGGGCCAGTGCTGCCGGATGGTGGTACGTCTCAAGTTTCGGCGTTCCGTTCAACAGCAGCATGCCCAAGATCGCCGGAATCAGTGTCAGCACAATATTCTTCGCGCTCTTCGCACTTGCGGTGGCCTACGCCGCATGGTTGCACTTCTCGCCAAGACACGAAGACAACCGCGTGACGAGGTCCATCACGTCTGCCCCGGTGGCCTGGGCCGCCGGGTTCATGGTGCTGACGTCCATCTGCCAGCTGGCGATCGGCGTCGTGCGGCAGTATCCGACGTATTCCAACGGCTGGGCCAACATCCGCGAGCTTGCGGGCGGATGCGGGTTGGCCGATGACATTCTCGTCGAGTCCGACGCGAACGCCGGTTTCTTATCGGCCATCGGTACATCTACCGGTCCGCTCGGCCCGCTCGGTGGCGCCGACCCCTCCGGCTTCAGCGCCGATGGGGTGCCCGACAAGATCGTCGCCGAATCCATCCGGATGAGCGACTCGCGGCCGGGAACCGACTACGACTGGGACTCCAAGGACCGCACCAAGACTCCGGGCATCAACGGCTCCGCCGTGCGTCTGCCCTACGAGTTGGATCCGGCTCGGGTGCCGATCGTGGGCTCCTACCGCGTTGGCCCGCAGCAGCAGGCCAAGGTGACATCCGACTGGTATCAGCTGCCGGCCCGCGATACCAGTCATCCGCTGGTCGTGGTCACCGCTGCCGGAACCATCGCCGCCAAGAACGTCAAGGGCGAAATGTCCGGTCAGACACTGCAGTTGGAGTACGGCACGGCCGCCCCGAACGGCACGTTCACACCGGCCGGACGCCTGACACCCTACGATCTGGGGCCCGCACCCTCGTGGCGCAATCTGCGCTTCGCCCGCTCGGATATTCCCGACACCGCGACCGCCGTCCGCATCGTGGCGATCGACGGATCACTGACTCCGGGCGATTGGCTGGCCTTCGCCCCGCCGCGGGCGCCGGAGCTGAAGTCGTTGCAGGAGTATGTGGGCCGCGACAAGCCGGTGCTGCTGGACTGGACCGTGGGTCTCGTCTTCCCTTGCCAGCAGCCGATGCTGCACCAGTACGGAATCACCGAGGTCCCCGAGTTCCGCATCACTCCGGACTACGACCAGAAACGAAAGGACACCGACACCTGGCAGGACGGCGAGAATGGCGGCCTACTCGGTATCACCGATCTGCTCCTGCGGGCGCACGTGATGCCGACCTACCTCTCGAGAGACTGGGGCAGGGACTGGGGTTCACTGCGCAAGTTCGACACCATCGTCGACGCCCAGCCCGCACAGATCGAGTACGGCTCCGCGGCGCACAGCGGACTATGGAAGCCGAACAAGATACGTATCAAGCCGTAGCGCTACGTATCAATGGTGGCCGCGGCGGCGATAGCCGTGCCCACCACCGCCGCCGAACAGCCCGCCCATGATGCCGCGGTAATCCTGTGGGGGGCAGATACGGCTGCGATGCGGGCGCCTGGTCGATATGCGCCGACGGGCCGAAGCGCGCGGCGCCGTCCACGAACTGCTGCAGGCTGTCCTGCTCCAGCAGCACGGCCGCACATCCCGTGCATTGAAATGTGCGCACACCAAACCACTTCGTCGACAGCATCTGCGACTCACACTTAGGACACGTCAGGGGCTGAACGCTTGTCATGATGCATGCTAGCATGCATATGTTTGCATGCATTATGACAAAGGAGTGGGCATGGCTACGGACGCACACGAGCACGGATCCGGACACTCGCACAGCCACGGCGTGAGTGCGAACGCCGACCGCAAATGGCTGACCATCGCGCTGGTGCTGATCGGCGGGTTCATGGCCGTCGAAGTGGTCATCGGCTTCATCGCCCAGTCCCTGGCCCTGATCTCCGACGCCGGACACATGCTGACCGATGCGGCCTCGATCGTGCTGGCGCTCATCGCTATTCGCCTCGCCTTGCGCCCTGCCCGCGGCAGCTACACGTACGGGCTCAAGCGTGCCGAGATCCTGTCGGCACAGGCCAATGGCGTCACACTTTTCCTGCTCGCGGCCTTCTTCATCTACGAGGGCATCCGCCGCCTGATCACTCCCCCGGAGGTGTCGGGGCTCCTCGTGTTTGTCACCGCGCTCGCGGGAATCGCCGTCAACGTGGCCGCCACCTGGTGCATCAGTAAGGCCAACCGATCCAGCCTGAACGTCGAGGGGGCCTTCCAGCACATCCTCAACGACCTGTACGCCTTCATCGCCACCGCCGTCGCCGGTGCCGTGGTCTGGCTGACCGGCTTCACTCGAGCCGATGCCATCGCCGCGCTCGTCGTCGCCGCGTTGATGCTCAAAGCCGGCTGGGGCCTGGTACGCGAATCGGGCCGCATCTTCCTGGAAGCCGCGCCGGCCAATCTGGATCCCGATGCCATCGGAGCCCAGCTCGCATCGTTGCCCTCCGTCGCCGAGGTGCACGACCTTCACATCTGGCAGATCACCTCCGGTCAGCCCGCGTTGTCGGCGCACATTTTGGTGGCCCCGGATGCGGACTGTCACGGAATACGGCGCAAGATCGAGGGGTTACTCCATACGCAGTACGACCTCGACCACACGACGTTGCAGGTCGACCACGAGGACACCGGGGCATCAAGTCATTGCCTCGACCCTCACGGACAGCCGTACCGCGCCGAGGAAAGCACCTTGCCGAGTACGGGCTAGGTATCTACTATCGCTTGTAGTAGACCGAGGGAGGTTGCGATGACAGAGCTCACCACTCGCGCCGACAGGTTCCTGCGCGCGGCCACCATCGCCTTCGTCGTGGGCTGGGGACTGGACGTCATCGATCACCTACGGCGCGGAGTGACCGCGGCACCGGTAACGCTGACCTATCTCTCCGCCACCCACGCCGTTCTCATCGCGATTGCCGTGACGATGATCCTGCGCCACCGCAAGCACGCGCCGGAAGCCACCGTGATTGTCGGCACGGCCAGCGTTTTGGGGCTCGGATACGTGCACCTCATGCCGACCTACTGGCCGGCAGTGCAGGACAGCTTCATTTCCGGCCCACGCGTCGACGTCACCTGGTTCTCCTGGGTAACGGTGCTGATCTCGATCGGTGCCGCCATGGTCTGGGCCCACGCGGGCAGCCGCGCCCTCGTTCTGCGCGACTGACTCTTTCCGCACGAAGGCCCCCGACACGCGGTGCGTGCGGGGGCCTTCGTGCGCTGAATCGTTAGATCGGGGTGAGGCCGTGCTTACGCTGGACTCGGCTGATCTGCTTGTCCTGCAATAGCTTCAGCGACTGGCGTAAGAGCAGCCGGGTCTGATGCGGCTCGATCACGCCATCGATGTAGCCGCGTTCGGCGGCGATCCACGGAGTGGCTAAGTTGGCGTTGTAGCCCTCGATGAAGTCGGCGCGAATCTTCTGCACCTCGGGCGCGGTCGGGTCGGGGAATCGCTTGACCAGCAGCTGCGCCGCACCCTCGGCACCGATCACCGCGATCCGTGCGGTCGGCCAGGCGAAGTTCAGGTCGGCCGAGAGCTGCTTGGAGCCCATGACCGCATACCCACCGCCGTATGCCTTGCGGGTAATGATCGTCACCTTGGGTACATCGGCCTCCACCACGGCGTTGAAGAACCTACCGCCGCGCTTGATGACGCCGTTGGTCTCCTCTTCCACACCCGGCATGGCTCCCGGGGTGTCGACGACGAATACCAGGGGAAGATTGAACGAGTCACAGAACCGGATGAAACCGGCCGCCTTGTCGGAGGCCTCATTGCCCACCGCGCCAGACATGTGCATCGGCTGGTTGGCGATGACGCCGACCGGGCTTCCGTCGACGCGGGCGAACGCGGTGATCATGGATGGGCTGCGCTGGTCAGCGATCTCGAAGACGTCACCGTCGTCGAAGATCCGCAACAGGACCTCGTGCATGTCGTAGCCCTGGTTATCGGCATCCGGGATGATCGTGTCGAGGTACAGATCGTCCTCGGTGATCTCGGGCTCCAGGCCCGGGTTGATGACCGGCGGATAGTCAAAGGTGTTGGAGGGCAAGAAACTCAAGTAATCGCGAACGTACTGGTACGCGGCCGCCTCGTCCTCGACCACCTTGTGGATGTTGCCACGCTGGGCCTGTACATCCGCGCCGCCGAGTTCGTCGAACGTGACATCCTCGCCGGTGACGTCCTTGATGACGTCGGGTCCGGTGATGAACATGTAGCCCTGATCGCGCACCGCGACCACCAGGTCGGTCTGGATCGGTGAGTACACCGCACCGCCGGCACACTTTCCGAAGATCAACGAGATCTCCGGGACCATGCCGCGCAGCATCTCGTGGCGACGCCCCAGCTCGGCGTACCAGGCCAACGACGTGGCGGTGTCTTGAATGCGGGCACCCGCGGAGTCGTTGATGCCGATCACCGGGCAGCCGTTGGTGGCCGCCCACTCCATGAGCTTGGCGACCTTGCGGCCGAACATCTCGCCGACGCTCCCCTGGTACACCGTCTGGTCGTGGGAGAACACCGCCACCGGACGATCGTCGATGCGGCCCAGCCCCGTCACCACACCATCGGTGTAGGGCGCATTCGGATCACCAGGAGTACGCCCAAACGCGCCGAGCTCCAGGAAGCTGCCCTTGTCGAGCAGGGCGTGGATGCGGGCGCGCGCACTCGGGATGCCCTTGGCATCACGCTTGGCGATGGCCTTGGCGTCACCCGGCTCTTGCGTGCGGGCAATCCGCTCACGCAGGTCGGCGACCTTCTCCGCGGTTGTATGTGGTGGCACGTCTAGCCTTCCTGGTTCTTCGCATTGATGGAACGCAATGCCTGACTCATATGAGCACCGACCTTAGCGATGAACGGTTCGTCGATGATCTGAATGTGCTCCCCACCGACCGGAACCACCTCGAGATCAGAGACGAACTCGCCCCAGCCACCGTCGGGCTGGCGAGTCGCGTACGCGGGCTCGAACGTAATGGCGTCGTCGTGGTACCGGTCCGCCATGTACAGCGTCATATGGCCGTCGAACGGCACCGGCGTCGACGTGTCGATGGCCCGCTGGTCCAGGTAGGACGTGCGCTGGTGCTCGATGATCCCACCGGGGATCTCCACGCCGGCCGCCTTGACAGCCTCCAGCACGAACCTGACCTGGCCCTCGTCGTCGAGCTCCTCCAGCTGCTCATACGGGATGGCCGGGATCTGCACGTTGAAGGTCTTCTGCGCAAAGGCCGCATACCGGTCCCAGCGCTTGCGGGTCTCCTCCGTGGTCGTCAGGATCGGCGTCCCGGGGCGCACCCCGTCGATATTGCCGACCCAGGCCACCTCGGCGCCGGCCTCCTTGAGGCCCACCGCGCAGGCGTACGCCAACACCGCACCGAGTGACCACCCGGCGAGAATGAACGGACCCTTGTGCAGCTCGAGAAGCTTCGGCACGTATTGGGTTGCCCGCTCCTCGATGGTGCCCTCGACGCGCTCGAAACCGAACATCGGCGTGTCCTCGGGCAGGCGCTTCAACAGCGGCTCGTAGACGACCGTCGACCCGCCCGCCGGATGAAACACGAAGACCGGGACCGTCGTCGAACCCTCCTGCCTGGGCCGCAGGGTCCGCACGAAGCCGTCGATCTTGCCGGCTTCCAATCGGCTGCGGACAACCTCACCGAGTGCCTCGATGGTCGGCGCGAGCTTGACCTCCTCGGCGCCGATCTCACCATCGGCACGCTGCGAAAGGCGTTCTGCGAGTTTCTCGGCCGTCGCGTCGTCGATCTTGGGCAGCGCGTTGAAGATGCTGCCCGGCGACTCGCCGGTGACGATGGCCCACGTCGCGAAGGCGACACGTTCGGCCGCATCACGCGGTGGCACATCGGCATTCAGCGCCTCGGCGATGGCCTCCTGGTTCATCACGGCGGCAGCCTTGGCCAGCTCAGAGGTCTCCGCAGAGAGGGCCGGTTCCGCCGCGGGTGCACTCTCGGCGACGGGCTCCGGCTCCGCGGCCTGCGGGGCGGCTTCCAGCGCCTTCTCGAGATCGGCCTTGGACAGCATGCCGCCGGTCGGCGCGGCCTCCTTGAATTCATCGGTCTGCTGGTAGTCGTGCAGCTCGTGCACGGCGTCGGGGTTCTCCAGCGCGTAGACAACCAGCCGCTCGACATCGAGCAGGTTGGCATCGCGCACGGCCTGCAGCTGGATGGGCGGCAGGTCGAAGTCGAACTCGACGCGGTTCTTGATGCGCACAGCCATCAATGAATCCAGACCCAGCTCGATCAACGGCACCTCGCGCGGCACGTCCTCGGGCTCGTAGCCCATGGCCAACGACACGATCGCGGCCAGCCGCTCGATAACCGGCTCGCCGGACTCCTTGCTCCACTTCTTGAAGTCGGCACCCGCACCCGCCCCGGAGAGCAGGTTGTCGTGAATCTCTTCGGGCACCTCGTCCTCCGCGACCGCGACCGCCTGGGCCGGGGCCAAGGCCGTCGCCGAACCGTTGGTGACGACACCCGCAGCGGTCGCGAACGGCAGTGCGCCGCCCTGACCCGCACGGGACACCACCGCGTCGTAGACGAGGGTGAATGATTCACCGATGCGGGCGTGCACCTGCACGGTGGCCCCACCGGGATGGCGAGACAGCGTGGTCACCAGCGTAGAACCCTCGCCCGGGATTGCCCGCTGCTCAGATGCGGTGAGTTGAGCATCCGGAAGCACCGTTACCGCAGCGGCTTTCACCAGCTCGGGGAGAAGAGCGGAAATACCGCTCACGTCAGATGTCGCCGGCGTTGCGGCTCCCAGGCTCCATTCCCACACATGCTTGCCATCGGGCAGCGATACGTGTGTACCGGGGATCCGGGTCGCGCCATCAACACTGAAATGCGCGGGGAGCCAATGTTTCTTGCGCTTGAACTCGGTCGGAGGAATCGGCGCGTAATCCGCCGACCTGGTTGCCGCACCGAACAGCGTCCGCGGATCCAGGCTATGGCCATACACATAGAGCTGCGCCATCGTCTTGACCATGGACTCGACCTCGTCCTCTTTACGGGCGAGCGTCGCGATCAGCTGTGCGTCAGGCAGTCCCGATGACATGGTGGTGAGCCCAACCTGCATGAGCGCCACAGGATTCGGTGCCAGCTCCAGGAAGGTGGTGTATCCGGCATCCACGGCGTTACGGGTGCCATGGGTGAAGTAGACCGAATGCCGCATTCCCTTCTTCCAGTAGTCGACATCGTGCACGGGGTCACCGCCGGGGCGAATGAATGTGCCCTCGTTCACCGTCGAGAAGATCCCGATCTTCGGGGTCATCGGCTCGATCCCCTGCAGTTCGGCGGCGAACTCGCCGAGCAGCGGGTCCATCTGCGACGTATGGCCGGCACCCTTGGTCTGGAGCTTGCGGGCGAACTTGCCCTCGGCCTCGCAGCGCGCCACGATCGCGTCGACCTGCGCCGGTGGACCACCGATGACGGTCTGTGAGGGGGCGGCGTACACGCACACCTCGAGGTCGGGGAAGTCGGCGAACACCGTCCGGAGCTCGTCGGCCGAGTACTCCACCAACGCCATCAGCCGGATGTAGTCACCGAACAGCATCGCCTCGCCCTCACCCATCAGGTGGGCACGCGAGCAGATGACGCGGGTGGCGTCAGCCAGCGACAGCCCCCCCGCGAAATAGGCCGACGCGGGCTCGCCCAGCGACTGCCCGATCACCGCGGTGGGCTTGGCGCCATGGGCCTTGAGCACCTCGCCCAGACCGATTTGGATCGCAAAGATGGCAATGTTGCTGGTCTCGATGCCGTACTCGTGCGAGTCGTCGAGGATCAACTCGAGAACGGAGTAACCCCGCTCGTCCTGCACGTACGCGTCGACCTTGTCGATCCACTCCGCGAAGATCGGATCGCGCAGGTACAGGCTCTTACCCATCTTGCGATGCTGCGCACCGAAACCGGCCATCACCCACACCGGACCGCTGGTGACGGGACCATCCACGGAGTAGACGTACGGCTTCTGCTTGCCTTCGGCGACGGCGCGCAGGCCCTTGATGGCCTCATCGAAATCGTGGGCCAACACCACGGCGCGCGAGCGCCCATGATTGCGCCGGGACAGCGATCGCCCGATGGACTCCAGCGAATAGGACTGGCCCTCTTCGGATTCCATCCAGTCCGCCAGCGCGGCCGCGGCGGCCTTCTTGCGAGAGGACAGGAAGCCCGAGATAAAGAGCGGAACAACGGGAGTCACCGGCTCTTCGGCAGAAAGCTCGGCCAACGCCTCCTCTTTGAGGCGCTTGGCCTCATCGGTCAGTCCGGGTAGCTCCTGCGGCCCATCGGAGTACCCGCCGATGAACTCGCCGTACTCATTAAACCGGGACTCAACGGATTCGACCTTTCCTTCTTCAGTATCCGCCTCTGCCACAACATGTTTGCCGTCGACGTCGGAATCTTCGTCCACGTCGGATTCTGACGGCTCACTGGGTTCCACCAGGTCGATCGGCAGCACCTCACGCACCACGATGTGGGCGTTGGCGCCACCGAAACCGAAGCCGGAAACACCGGCGATGGCGTGCCCGCTGTAGCGCGGCCAGTCGGAGACCTGGTCGACGACCTTCAAGTGAATTGCGTCGAAGTCGATGTATGGGTTAGGGCCGGTGTAGTTGATCGACGGCGGAACCTTGTTGTTCTGCAGGGCCAGCACGATCTTCGACAGGCTCGCGGCACCGGCCGCGGATTCCAGGTGCCCGAAGTTCGACTTGGCCGAGCCCAGCAGTGCCGGCTTGTCGGCGTCGCGGCCACGGCCCACTACCCGGCCCAGGCCGTCGGCCTCGATCGGATCGCCGAGAATAGTGCCGGTGCCGTGCGCCTCGATGACGTCGACGGTGCGCGGATCGATACCGGCGTCCTTGTAGGCCTTGCGCAACACCTCGGCCTGGGCGTCGGGGTTTGGCGCGAGCAGACCATTGGACCGGCCATCGTGATTCACCGCGGACCCGGCGATGATCGCCATGATCGGGTCACCGTCGCGTCGCGCATCGGAGAGGCGCTTGAGCACCAGCATGCCGCCACCCTCGGAACGGCTGTAGCCGTTGGCATCCTGCGAGAACGACTTGATGCGGCCGTCCGGGGCCAGCACGCCGCCGACCTCGTCGAAACCGACCGTCACGAGCGGTGTGATGAGTGCGTTCACGCCACCGGCCAACACGACGTCGGCCTCACCGGACCGCAGGGCCTTCACGCCCTGATGTACCGCGACCAACGAGGAAGAACATGCGGTGTCGACGGCGACACTGGGGCCGCGAAAGTCAAAGAAGTACGAAACCCGGTTGGCGATAATCGAACTCGCGTTTCCGGTGATGGCGTACGGGTGCATAACGGTGGGGTCGGCCACCGACAGGTAACCGTAGTCGTTGTTGGAGCTGCCGATGTAGACACCGACGCTGTCTCCCTTGAGGCTCGATGCCGGGATGCGCGCGTTCTCCAGCGCCTCCCAGGTGAGTTCGAGGGCCATCCGCTGCTGCGGATCGATATTGTCGGCCTCCATCTTGGAGAGCGTGAAGAACTCGGCGTCGAACCCCTTGATGTCCTTGAGGTATCCGCCACGGGTGGCGGCTTGCGCAACGCGTTCGGCGATTCGCGGTTCACTGGTGAACTCTTCCCAGCGCCCCTCGGGCAGGTCGGTGATCGCGTCGCGGCCCTCCAACAGCGCCTCCCACAGCTCCGCCGGGGTATTGACGTCACCGGGCAGGCGGGTGGCAAGACCGATCACCGCAATATCGAATTCGCCTGTGGCAGCCTTGGGATCGCGTGACCAGTCCTCATCACCGGCGTCCGGCAACTCCGGCTCGCCCTCGATGATGCGGGTGGCCAGTGACTCGATGGTGGGGTGCTGGAAGGCCACGGTGGCCGTCAGCGTCACCCCGGTGAGGTCTTCGATATCGGCCGCCATGGCCACCGCGTCGCGCGAGGACAGACCCATCTCCACCATAGGTGCCGACTCGTCAATGCGATCGGGGCTCACCCCGGTGGCCTTGGCGATCCAGTTGCGCAGCCACTCGCGCATCTCGGCGACAGTCAGCTCGGCGCCGCCCGTGGATGTCGCAGCTTCTGGAGCCTCGGGCTCGGTTTCGATCTCTGGTATCGAATCCTGTTGCGTATCAGTCATGTTCGAGCCCTCTCCGGGGTATCGCGTACGGACGACCGTGTGTAACGGTTACTGCCGGTCGTCGGGGAATGCGGTCTGCTGGTAGCCGCCGCGCAGGCTGCCATCCAGGTAGCTGGTCCGCGCGGCCCGGCGGGCGATCTTGCCGCTGGAGGTCCGCGCGATCGAGCCGGCCGGAACCAGCAGCACATCGCGCACCGTCACACCGTGGCGCACCGCGACCGCGGCGCGCACGTCGTCACCCACCGCTTGGTTATCCGACTTGTGAGCACCCACGCTGCGCTCGCCGATGACGACCAACTGCTCGGAGGAGTCCTCCGGGTCGTACTTCAAGCCGGCGTGCGGGTTGTCGAAGACCACCTGCGGCAGCTGGTTGGCCGGCACCGAGAACGCCGCGACGTATCCCGGACGCAGCGCCTTGTTGGCTTCCTGCGCGGTGAACTCCACATCCTGCGGGTAGTGGTTACGCCCGTCCACGATGATGAGGTCCTTGACGCGACCGGTGATGTACAGCTCGCCGTCCACCCACACTCCGAGGTCACCGGTGTTGAGCCAGATGGCGTCGTCCGGCACACCCTCGGCATGCGATTCGGCGATCCGCGACTTGAGAGTGTTCTGGAACGCCTCGCGGGTTTCCTCTGGCCGGCCCCAGTAGCCGGAGCCAATGTTGTTGCCGTGCAACCAGATCTCACCGATCTGGCCGTCGGGCAGTTCGGAGGCGGTCTCACCGTCCACGATGACGCCCCACTCGTCGCGGGCCATCCGTCCGCTGGACACCTGGGTCACCGAGTTTTCAGCGCCCGGCTCCACCTCCACGATGCGCCCGGCGTTCAGCTCGGTGCGGTCCACGTGCAGCACGCGCGCCCGGTCCGTGTTCCAGATGGTAGAGGTGACGAACAGCGTGGCCTCGGCCATGCCATAGGACGGGTGAATGGCCCTGGGGTCAAAGCCGTAGGGCTCGAAGGCGTCGCAGAACTTCTTGATGGAGGACGTCGACACCGGCTCGGAACCGTTGATGATCGAGTACACGTTCGACAGGTCCAGCGGCGGCTCGCCCTCCTTGGGCAGACCGCGCAGCGCGCAATGCTCGAAGGCGAAGTTGGGCAGCGCCGAGAAGCTTCCCGAGCGGTCGTCACCCTTGACCGCCATCTCCCGCAGCCAGCGCAGCGGGCGGCGAATGAACGCCGCCGGACTCATTACCGTCATGTGCTCACCGATCATGGACGGCACCATCACCGTGATCAGACCCATGTCATGGAAGAACGGCAGCCAGGTGGTCCCACGGTGACCGGACTGACCGTCCTTGCCTTCCTGCTGCGACAACGCGTCGACCAACTGCAGCAGGTTGGTGGCGAGCGACAGGTGCGTGATCTGCACACCCGCCGGGGCGCGGGTCGAACCGGAGGTGTACTGCAGGTAGGCGATGGTGTCCTTGGTGGCCACGGGCTCCACCCAGGTCTGCCCGACGTCCGCCGGAATCGCATCAACGGCGATCACACGGGGGCGCTCCTTGGGGGGACGGTTCCGGAAGAACTTCCGCACGCCCTCGGCGCACTCGGTCGTGGTCAGCACCGCGGACGGCTGGCAGTCGTCGAGCACCGCATGGAGGCGGCCCGCATGGCCGGCCTCGCTGGGATCGAACAGCGGCACCGAAATTGCGCCGGCATAGAGGGCACCGAAGTGCGCGACCAGGTAGTCGAGGCTCTGCGGCGCCAGGATGGCGACGCGGTCGCCCGGCTTGGTCACCTGCTGCAGGCGGGCCGCGACGGCGCGGTTGCGTGCGCCGAACTCCGACCAGGTGATGTCGATATAGGCGCCATCGCGCTCTTTGGAGAAGTCGAGGAACCGGTACGCCAGGCTGTCGCCCTGCGACTCCGCCCAACCTTCGACGTGACCAACGATGCTCCCGTCTTCTGGGAACTTGATGTGGCCCGCCGAGTCGAGGAACGGGTTGTCGAACGCCATGTGTGCTTATCTCCTCTGACGGTGCATGGTGCGCGTTTCGCGGGCCTGAGGCATTCGCGAGCACGCGTCATCGCGAACGTCAAATCCTCGATGATGGTACCGAGAGGCGATCGCGTACTACGGCAGCTCAGGCGGCCATTCGCGACGAGATTATCGGTCGGCGTCGGCCAGCCAAAATCCCGCGACCCCGCGAACGGCTTACAGTCTTATTTTTCTCTTAATCTTAGGCGAGCGTACCGTGCCCGCCAAATATCTCGGCGCCCTGTTGCGAAGATGACATCGAGGCCTGTCAGCCGTGCTTCGGATGGGGCGCCTTCTCGATGAGCCCCTCGGCCCAGCTGGTGGTCCATACCGTCGCCGGCTGACCATCGATCTGCCAAAACTCCGGCGTGGCATACAGCGCGTGTACGGGTGCACCCGCGCCGCCGGACAGAATGTCCAGCGTCTTGCCCAGGTTGGAGATGTTGAAGGCGTCCGGCGGCGCCGCGCAGATCAGATCCCCGGTACCGCAGATCTGATTGGTGCGGTCGCTGAGCTCACCAAATCCTCCGGGACGCGGACCCGACATCTTCAGACCGAACGAATCCAGCACCCCTAGATCGCCGAGCGTGACCTCAGCACCCTGTCCGGGCGGGTTGGGTCCGGGCGAGAGCCCGACCCCGTCCTGACGGCGGCCGTCTGCGATCAATGTCACGCCAAGCACCAGGTCCTGATCGACCGGTCCCTCGCCGTTTCCGATCTGGTTGGCGATGTCACCGGCGATCACCGCACCTTGCGAGAAACCAATCAGAACGTAGCTGGTGAGCGGGCAGCGGTCGTACATCTCGGACAGCTGCTTGACCGCGCGGTCCGTACCTTCCTTGCGGCTGTCGTTGTAGGACATCTGGTTGTCATTGGCGAACGGGTTGTGGAACTGGGCGGTGTACGGCACCGTCCACGTCTCCAACCGGGCCTTGTCGAACTTCTCAGTGATCGGCCGCGAGACGTTCAGCAGCAGCGAGCGCGGGAACTGCGTGGGATTGAGCGGATCCTCGGTGACCGACGACTCCCACGTGCCGGGGATGACGAGCGTCTGCACATCAGGGCAGTCGGCGCTCTGGAAGGCAGGCCGGGGTTTCTGCCCGGGCCGGGTCAACGGCGGTGTCGTCGTCGTCACCTGCCCCGCCGGGGGCGTGACGTCGTCAGGCCTGCGGACGATGACAACGACGATCGCGATCACCAGGATGACGACGACGGCCACGGCCAGCGCCGCGGCCAAACCGAGAATCCGGTGTCGTTTACTACTCGAGGTCTTGGGCATGTGTCTCCTGGCCGTTCTTGACGTGCGGTCTCGCAGCTTGCTCCACGGTACCGGGAGCCCCGGGCGAGGCTACCGAACCGATGCGATCCGCACCTGCGCAAATGATCGTCACAGCACAGAATTCGTTACGCGATTGTGGCCGTCGGCCGTCGCCCGAAACGACGAAAGCGGCGACCACCGAAGTGGTCGCCGCTTTCGCGATTGTCAGTGATGCTCAGTGGCTGCCCAGGTAGGCGACCATGTCAGACTTCATGGCCTTGAGTTGGTTGCCCCAGTAGGTCCAGTTGTGCAAACCACCCGGGGGGAACTCCACGTGGGCGTTCTTGCCACCGGCGGCGGTGTAGGCATCGACGTACTGCTTGTTGATGCCGATCGCCATACCCTCCAGGAATCCACCGGTGAAGTTCTCGAAGCCGTTACGTGTGGCGTCGAGGTCGGTGGCGTCGCCGCTACCGCAGTAGATCCACAGGCGGGTGCCGTTGGCCACGGTCTTGTCGATGTTCAGGAACGGGTCGTTGCGAACCCAGGCCGGATCGCTATCCGGTCCCCACATGTCCTGCGCACTGAAGCCACCGGCGTCGCCCATAGCCATACCGACCTGCCCCTTCATATCTGCGGGGTGCAGGAAGCCGGACAGCGCGCCGGCGTAGATGAACTGCTGCGGGTGGTAGTTGGCCAGCGTGATGGCCGACGCGCCACCCATGGACAAACCGACGACAGCGTTACCGGTCCGGGACACACCGTTGTTGGCGGCCAGGTACGCGGGCAGCTCCTGGGTCAGGAAGGTCTCCCACTTGTAGGTGAAGACGCCGTCCTTGCCCTTGGCGGGCTGGTACCAGTCGGTGTACCAGCTGGACTGGCCGCCGACCGGCATGACCACCGAGATGCCGGACTGGTAGTAGTCCTCGAACGCCGTGGTCTCGATGTCCCAGCCGCTGAAGTCATCGCGCGCACGCAGACCGTCCAGCAGGTAGAGGGCCTTGGAGCCGCCTCCCTGGAACTGGATCTTGATGTCGTGACCCATGGAGGCCGACGGCACCTGTAGGTCCACGACCGGGAGACCCGGACGCGAGAAGGCATTCGCTACCGCCGAACCACCGGCAACGCCGATAAGTCCTGGTAGAACGGCCGCAGCAGCGGCTACAGCCGCAAGTCGACGCGCAGTTGCGCCACGCATGTTTGTAAAGAGCTTCATTACCTCAGTATCCCGTCTGCTTCAGTCGGCGTTACATGTCAGGCCGACAGACATCCTGTGGGGTCCCCGAAGTAGTCAACCACATCAGGAGGGCTGTCAACACATCCCGGCGCGGATGTTGGCCCTCCGCAACCGGACCGATGTGGTCTCGAGACACAATCCGGCGAAAGACGAAAAGAGCGGTGGCCACCGGGGTAGCCACCGCTCTTTTGACTGCTTATGCCTAGTGGCTCTGCAGGTAGGCGACCATGTCGGACTTCATGGCCCGCAACTGCTGACCCCAGTAGGTCCAGTTGTGGATACCGCCCGGAGGAAACTCGACGTGAGCGTTCTTGCCACCGGCTGCGGTGTAGGCCTCGACGAACTTCTTGTTCGACCCGATGGCCATGCCCTCCAGGAATCCACCGGTGAAGTTCTCGAAACCGTTACGGCTGGCGTCCAGGTCGGTGGCGTCGCCGGTGCCGCAGTAGAGCCACAGGCGAGTGCCGTTGTCGATGATCTTCTGGATGTTCAGGAACGGGTCATTGCGCTGCCAGGCCGGATCGCTATCCGGGCCCCACATGTCGGAAGCGCTGAAGCCACCGGCGTCACCCATGGCCATACCGATCTGAAACTTCATGTCCGACGGGTTCAGGAAGCCCGAGAGCGCACCCGCGTAGATGAACAGCTGCGGGTGGTAGATCGACAGGGTCAGCGCGGCCGAGGCACCCATCGAGAGACCGACGACAGCGTTACCGGTCTGCGAGATGCCCTTATTGGCAGCCAGGTACGCCGGGAGTTCCTGGGTGGTGAAGGTTTCCCACTTGTAAGTCCAGACGCCGTCCTTGCCCTTGGCCGGGTTGTACCAGTCCGTGTAGAAGCTGGACTGACCGCCGACAGGCATGACCATGGAGATACCGGACTGGTAGTAGTCCTCGAACGCCGTGGTCTCGATGTCCCAGCCGCTGAAGTCATCGCGCGCACGCAGACCATCAAGCAGGTAGACGGCCTTGGTACCGCCGGGCTGGAACTGGACCTTGATTTCGCGGCCCATCGACGCCGACGGCACCTGCAGGTACTCGACCGGAAGCCCGGGACGCGAGAACGCGCCCGCAATCGCCGAGCCACCGGTAACGCCGACAAGACCGGGCAGCACGGCTGCGGCCGTTGCCACTACAGCCAGTCGACGCGCGGTAACACCACGCATCTTCGAAAAGAGCTTCATTTACTTCGTTTTCCCATCTGTTTCAATCGATTTCCCACGCGCAGGCCAACGGATTTGATGGACGCCCATCGCACACTCGCGCGGTAGTCAACCACATCGCTGGACCTGACAGCATCATCACTATGTGCGCCTGCGGACCTTCTCAAGGTGCTCCGAGACCCTAGCCATTGAGCGTGGCAATCAGATCACCCTTGAGGGCCTGCAGTTGCTGTCCCCAATACGGCCAGGAGTGATTCCCGGACGAGGGGAAGACAAATGTGGCGTTGCTGCCGCCGGCGGCGACATACGCCTGCTGGAACCTCTTGTTGCCGCTGACAGCCAGCGACTCCAAGCTGCTCGCGCTCAGGGCGACACCGGCATCGCCGTTTTCGTCGATCGGTGTCGAGCCACCGGGAGCGCAATAGATATAGAGGCGGGTTCCGGCCGCGACCAGCCCCTGGACCTGCGCGGTGGGGTCATTGCGCCGCCACGCCGGATCCCACGGCGGGCCCCACATGTTGTCGACGCTGTAGCTGCCGGCGTCGAGCATCGCGACCCGAATCGCGTTGGTCATGAAAATGGTTGAGGGATTGAGGAATCCCGAGAGCGAGCCCGCGAATCTGAACTGTGCGGGGTGGTAGGCGGCCAGGATCAGCGCCGCGCCGCCACTCATCGACAGTCCCACCACACCATTACCGGTGGCCGATATTTGCTTGTTGGTGGCGAGGTACACGGGCAGCTCTTGTGTGAGGAATGTTTCCCACTTGTACGTGTACGGCTGCTTGTTGAGCGCAGACGGCGAATACCAGTCGCTGTAGAAACTCGACTGGCCGCCCACGGGCATGACCACCGAAATTCCGGACTGATAGAACCACTCGAATGCCCCGGTGTTGATATCCCAGCCGTTGAAGTCGTCCTGAGCACGAAGCCCGTCAAGCAGGTAGACCGCCTTAGGTCCCCCACCCATGAACTCGACACGAATATTGCGCCCCATCGAATTGGAGTAGACGTCCAGGTACTCGACCGGAAGTCCCTCACGCGAAAACGCATGCGCGGTGGCCGGACTGATCGCCAAACCCGCAGCCATCGCCAATGGCATCACAACCGCCGCTAACAGGGCCGTCAGCACGCGGCGGGCTCTCACGCGCACGCTCATCTGGGGTCCATCCGTTTCATTGGGGGAAGTCACAACTGTCACTTCTGTAACGCAACATTGCGCCTGAAGTGTCTGACACGGTCGTCTTCGTATCGCCGTGACGGGGCCGCGGCGTTACCTAATTGGGATCTCGATTCGGACACGGAAACCCACCGGCACTGTCGCGTGGAGGGCCCCGACGGGGAACGCTCTAGGGACCGGTCGCCGGAAGCCCAGTGTACGGGGGAGTATCCAGCTTCGGCATCGGCAGACCGCATCGAGCCAGTTCAAAGGGCGGCACACGGTCAATTCGGTAGGTGGTGAACTCCGCGGAGTGCAGCAGATTGGACACGAAAAGCCGAGGTGAGAGCGGCCGACGTATCGAACCCAACATCGCATCAGTCTGGGGGCATTTGAGCGCCTCCACGGCCTCCGCCACCCAGTCCTGGTCGATGTATCGAGGGATGTACGGGTAGCGCTTGAGCCAGGGCCCGTCGGCGATCATCCAGTCCGGGAAGAGGTTCTTGTCGTGCCCGATGCGTCCGTCGGTGATGCGCGCGGTGTGTGCGGCCAACGGGTTGGCCAGACCGATTTGGTCCACGATCCGCACATCCAGGCCCAGGTTCATCCCCAGCATGCCCAGGTTGGTGAACAGCACCGCGTGCGGCCCGCGATAACCGTGCGGAATCGGAGGTGGCGGCGGGATGGCCGGCACCACATCCCACTGGTCGTAGTTCCCCGACGGGAGCAGTAGCGCGCCATCCGGGGTGTTGTCGATGGCCACCAGCACCGCACGCATGCGCGGGTAGTTCAGGTAGTCCGCGGCGGTCAGCGGATGGGCGACACCGGTCGCCTGCGCGTAGAAGCGCCGTTCATCGACAATGCCGCTGTAGGTGACCTTGGTGCCATCCCCACCCATTCCCGGGGAATTGGCCACCCACACCGACCAGCCGGCAATGCCGGCGAACAGGCCGACAGTGGCCGCAGTGAGCAGGCGAGCCTGCTTCGGAGTGAAGGCCGCACTGTCCGGAGCGGCCAGCGGAACCACCGAGATCGGGAGCAACAGACAGAACACCGGTGTCAACAGCACGCGCGCGTGCATGAAGTCCCCGCCCTGGCGGATCCAGTACACGCCCTGGATGAATCCGCTCGCAAGCATGAAAAGAACTACGGCGGTGGGGTTTTGGACAAGACGTGCCAGCCAGCCGTATCCGGGGGCGGCCACCTGACGCACCCACCATTGACCGCGGCGAGCCTGGTAGGCCGCCACGCCGAGCGCGATGAGCAGGACCGCCGGAACCCAGATGAGATACGGCGAATTCATGTTCTGCAGGTAGACGAAGCCCTGTCCCCATTTGGAGCCCGACGCATCCTTGGCGATCGCCGTACTCGGCACCAGCAGGCCGTAATAGCCCATCCTGAAGATCTGGTACAGCACAGGCAGTGCTCCACCGGCCGCCACGATGTACACCCGGATGGTGAACCCGCGCGCAGCGATCACCATCATCACCAGGAAGCCGCCACCGATGAGCGCGAGCTCCGGACGGATCAGCACGCTCAGCCCGGCCAAAAAGGCCAGCCCTAACGTAAACCGCTTGCTCAGAACATCTTTCTGGTCTTTGTGGGCGGCATGCACGATCCGCCGGTCCACCGGTTGATGCGGGCCGCCGCGCCGATCGAGGGTCACCGGCATGCGCACGGCCTGTGCCCACATCACCATCATGAGCCACAGCCCACCCAAATATGCCAGCACCAAACCGTTTTCAAGGCCAGAGGTGGCGAAGTCGCGGGCCGGAGGGATGGCGATGTACACCAGCATTCCTGCGGGCACCATGACGGCGGCGCGCCCGGCAAGCAGCGGCGCGTAGAGCCGGGCGGTACCCAAGATGGCCAGCGCGACTCCGGCCAGGCTCAGCACCAGCGACAGCGTCAGCGCCACGTACTCCAGGCGCATGCCTCCACCGGCCCAACTACCCAGATACGTCAGATAGGTCCACACCGTGGAGGTATTGGCCTCCACCCGTTCTCCCTTATTGAAAACAGGACCGTTGCCCGCCAGCAGATTTCGCACGGTACGCAGCACGATGAGGCCGTCATCCGCTATCCAGCGCCGCTGCCAGGCACCCCAGCCGAACAGCACGGTCACGGTGAGGACGCTGACCCACATGGTGAAGCGGGTCAGTCCATTGCTAGGGCCCAGCGCCCGGGTCCGTTCAGGAGAAGTAGAAGGCCGCACCGAGTGATCCGATCCATGCGACGAACAGGAACTGCAGCACCCTGTCCCCCAGAGCGATCTCCTCGGGCTCGCCTGCCTCGCCCCCGTCGACATCAACCGCGTAGCGCAGGATGGCGACGGTGAACGGAATCATCGATGCCACAAACCAGGATCCGGCGCGGTGGTCACGTTCGAAGGCCCACAACCCATAACAGACCACGATGGCGGTGGCCGATAGCGTCCACACGAAACGCAGGTAGCTGGAGGTATATCCCTCGAGCGACTTACGTATCTTGGCACCCGTCTTCTCGACGATCTGCAATTCGGCATAGCGCTTACCCGCGGTCATCATGAGCGACCCGAAGGCCATGATCAGCAGGAACCACTGCGACAGATACACCCCGGCGGCCACACCGCCGGCAATCGCCCGAATGAGATAGGCCGATGAGACGATGCAGATATCGATGACCGGCTGGTGTTTCAGGCCGAAACAGTAGGCCAGCTGGATGGCGATGTAGATCGCTATCACGATGACCAGATTGATGTTGACGCGCGATGCGATACCCAGCGATCCGGTAGCCAGCACCACCGCAAGCCCGTACGCGGCGGGTATCGGGAGCACCCCCGCGGCGATCGGCCGGAATCGCTTGGTGGGGTGCTGCCGATCGGCCTCCACGTCGCGGGCGTCGTTGATCAGATAAATGGATGAGGCCGCCATGCTGAACGCAACAAAGGCAATAGCTACCCGGATGAAGATGCCCCGGTAGTCGTGCGGCGAGATATCGCCGAGCGCCGCCAACGGCGCCGCGAAGACCAGAACGTTCTTCACCCACTGGCGCGGGCGCACCGCCTTGACGATCCCCGAAACGAGATTCTTGGGCGGGCCCGCCGTAGGAGTCGGTGCCTCACTCATCGCTGTTCCTCCTTGAGCGCCAGGCGAACGTCCGCCCGACGAACGGCCGCGCCGATCAGTGCGCCAATCGCGGCGCCCGCGGCCACATCTGTGGGGTAATGCACGCCAAGAACCAACCGCGACAATGCCATCGGCGGAATCAGCAGCGCGGGCAGCGGCAATCCCGTCAGCGGTGCGAGCAGCACTGCCGCCGCCGCGGTCGAGGTGGCATGCGAGGAGGGGAAGCTCAACCGACTTGGCGTACTGACGTTCACCCGCACCGCCTCATGGCTGGGACGACGGCGACGCACCACACGCTTGATGATCACCGAGGCGGCGTGGGCGCCAAAGGCGCCGGCGCCCGCTGCCAACCAGCTGCGACGACGGGGCTTGTCGCGCCTATTGATGGCGGCGCCGACCAGCGCCGCGGCCACCCATCCGATGCTGTGCTCACCGAAATGGGACAGCCCGCGAGCAGTGCTGAGCACCCCGGGCCGACCGGCGAGGGCCGACTGCACGGCGACCAGAACCGCGGTCTCACCCTGCGGCGCGGTCACCTCGCCCGGCAGCAGACCGGTCATGCACTCACCCCGGGATTCACCGACTGAGCCGCCATGTTGTCCTTCTCGATGCCAAGGATGTTCTCCCACTGCTCTTTGCTGGTCAGCGTCGGCAGCGCGTTGCGGTAGGTCTTGCGCATCTTGTTGAAATTACGCATCAGCTGCAGGTGGCGGCGCACCGACGCGCGCAGTAGCTCGAACATCTTGGCGCGGTCACGCTGCCGGTACACCACGCCCCGCCCGTCGGCGGTGGTCACGGTGACACCATCGACACGGCACAGCAGGAACCAGCGAGCATCCTGGGTCGCTACATTCAGCTCCGGGCGCACGTGATGCGCGGGGTCTTCCTTCTTGAGCTGATGGATGACACCGCGGGAGAGCCGGAACCCGATGGCGGGCAACGACACCGGCGGCTTGTGCACCTTGCGGCGTCCGGACGGGGCTGGCAGCGAGGTGGCCGTCGGGAGCACCACGGCGTCCGGGAAATCCTGGCGCATCTTGCGCACATCGGGCAGCGCCGACTCCAGAATCGATGCGATGTGCTCGGGCCCCGCCAGGAAGTCGTCAATGGCCCGGTTCTGGATGGCCACGGTCGAGTACTCCAGGCACAGCAGGTGTTTGAAGGTAGCCTTCAGCGAGCTGGCGAGCAGACCGCGGATCGGGCTGTCCCAGTGCAGTGCCGCGACCACCAGCCGGTTGCGCAGGTGGAAGTAGGCCTGCCAGTCGATGGCGTCGTCCTTGTCGCTCCAGGCCATGTGCCAGATCGCGGTGCCCGGCATCGACGCGGTGCCGTAACCGTGCTCGTTGGCCCGCAGGCCGTACTCGACATCGTCCCACTTGATGAACAGTGGCAGCGGCTGGCCCAATTCCTCGGCCACCGCACGGGGGATCATGCACATCCACCAGCCGTTGAAGTCAACATCGATGCGGCGGTGCAGCAGCCTGCTGCGATCATGCTCGATATCGTCGAGTGCGAACTCGGCGAAATCGTGGTCGTACTCGGCGAACGGAGCACTGGTCCACATGAAGTTGTCGCGGTTGACCATCTCACCCATCACATGCAGGTGCGAGGGCTCCTGCAGATTGAGCATCTGGCCACCGACGAGCATCGGCGCCTTGGCAAACCGGCTCAACGCCAGGGCCCGCAGGATCGAATCCGGCTCGATCCGGATGTCGTCGTCCATGTAGAGAATCTGCTCGCAGTCGGTGTTCTTGAGCGCCTCGTACATGACACGGCTGTAGCCACCCGAACCACCCAGGTTCGGTTGATTGAACACTCGCAGCCGGTCCCCCAGGGGCCCCGCGGCAGCGGCCCACTCGGGATGATCCTTGGCCTTCTTGGTGCCCTGGTCCGGAACAATGACCGCGGTAATCACCTTGTCCACCTGCGGGTCCGAGGTGAGCGCCTTGAGGGCGTTCACGCAGTCTCCGGGGCGGTTGAAGGTGGGGATGCCCACGGTGATGCTGGCCCGGCCGGGCGCAGCGCTCGGCGCGTACCAGCCCGCGTTATGCAGCGCGACTTCGGTATCGGAGGTGATGTCGAACCAGATCCAGCCGCCATCCTCGAATGCGTCCAGGCCGATTTCGAACTCGATCACGGCATTCTGGCCACTGAACTGGGTGCCGCCCACTGTGATTCGAGCTCCAGTGGCCTTGGTTCGGTACACGTCGATGCGCCCGGCGCCGCTTAGTTCAATGTGCAGCACCACGTTTTCCAGCGTCGACCAGCGGCGCCAGTAGCTCGCCGGGAAGGCGTTGAAGTACGTCGCGAATGACACCTCGGACTCCGCGCCGATCTCCAGGGTGGTGCGGGTGGGCGCGTGCGCACGCTTGGCATTGGTGTCGGACTCGACGATGTAGAGCTTGCGCACGTCGAGCGGTTCACCCGGCCGGGGCAGGATCACCCGGGACAGCAGGCTCACCGCATGCGATTCAGCCGAATCGATGGGGCCGAATGGAATATCACTCATTGTCGTCACCTCCGGACAAGGGTGCACCGTCGGCCAGGTGCGGCGCGAGCACGTTGTCGTACATGCTCAGCGCACTGGCGATCGCCATGTGCATATCGAGATATTGATAGGTACCCAGCCGGCCACCGAACAGCACCTTGGCCGAAGCTGTTTCCTGCTTCGCGCGCGCACGGTAGGCGGCCAGGATGGCCCGATCGGATTCTGTGTTGATCGGGTAGTACGGCTCGTCATTCCCCTCGGCGAACCGCGAGAATTCCCGCATGATCACGGTCTTATCCGTCGGATAGGCCCGTTCCGGATGGAAGTGACGGAACTCGTGGATCCGGGTGTAGGGCACATCAGCGTCGTTGTAGTTCATCACCGGAGTGCCCTGGAAATCGCCGGTATCGAGCACCTCGACCTCGAAGTCCAGAGTGCGCCAACCCAACTGGCCTTCCGCATAGTCGAAGTAGCGATCCAACGGCCCGGTGTACACAACCGGAGCATGAGGCGACTGCGCGCGCAGGTCTTCCTGGACTTCGAACCAGTCGGTATCCAGGCGCACCTCGATCCGGTCGTCGGCGGCCATGTTCTGCAGCCACGCGGTGTACCCGTCGACCGGCAGTCCTTCGTAGGTGTCGTTGAAGTACCGGTTGTCAAAGGTGTAGCGCACCGGCAGTCGGGTGATGTTCCCCGCGGGCAGCAGCTTGGGGTCGGTCTGCCACTGCTTGGCGGTGTACGCCTTGACGAACGCCTCATACAGCGGGCGCCCAATCAGCGATATCGCCTTTTCCTCAAGGTTGGTGGCGTCCTCGGTGGTGATCTCGGCGGCCTGCTCGGCAATGAGCGCGCGGGCCTCGTCCGGGGTGAAGTAGCGGCCGAAGAACTGCGACACCAGCCCCAGGCCCAACGGGAACTGATAGGACTGCCCGTTGTGCATCGCGAAAACGCGATGCTGATACCCGGTGAACTCGGTGAACTGCCGCACGTAGTCCCAGACTCTCTTATTAGAGGTATGGAACAGGTGGGCGCCGTACTTGTGCACCTCGATACCGGTCTGCGGCTCGGGCTCGGAGTAGGCATTACCACCAATGTGGTGACGCCTCTCGACGACGAGCACCCGCTTGTTCAGTTGCGTGGCCGCACGCTCGGCGATGGTGAGGCCGAAAAACCCGGATCCGACGACGATCAGGTCGAACTGTTGGCTTTCTCCGGTCACGTGCAGTCAGGGTACTGGACCGGCACCACGAGCCCCGGACAGCGACATCCGCCCCGCGTGGAACAAGCCCGCAAGGGTTCGCAGGTACGGATCCGGTCGCGATTGGCTCACGATTTGGTTTCGTCCCTCTAGTCACACCAGTAACTCTGGTTACCATCGAAAGCGACGGTTCCGGTGCCGATCCGCCGATCCGACACCCACGGGAAATCCCGTGAAAGAACACGCAAAACCGCAGTACACCATAAGTGATCGACCCGATATTGAGGAGACTTCCGTGCCTAATCGTCGCCGCCGCCGGCTTTCGACAGCCTTGAGCTCGGTCGCCGCGCTGGCCGTTGCAAGTCCGTTTGCCATCGCCCTCGCGACCAACATGACCCAGGCCGCCGCGCCCGCGCCTTCACAGCAGGAATTCGTGCAGGCCGCGATCGTGTCGGATCTCCCCGGCGAGCTCATGGGCGCAGTTCAACAGATGACGTCACAGTTCGGCGTGCAGATCCCCGGGCTGTCCGGTCTCAACATCCCCGGTCTGGGCGGTGGCGGGCTCGGTAGCCTCGGTGGCGCCAACCCGGCGCTCGCCCCCGGTGGTCTCACCACGCCGGGCGGCCTGACCAGCCCGTCTACGTCGCTGACGAACCCTGCGCTGACCAACCCCGGACTCACCAGCCCGGGCGGGACCACCACGCCTGGACTTACCGATCCGGCACTGACCAACCCCGGTCTGACCAATCCGGGTCTGACTAACCCGGCCGCTCCGGCGAGCACCCCGGGACTCACTCCCGCGACGGGTGTGAACCCGGCGCTGACCGATCCGGCCGCAAGCACTGCGGGTCTAACCTCTCCCGCCGGTGAAGTCCCGATCACACCAAACCCGGCCCTGGGCACCGGCCTGACCAACCCGGCGCTTGCCGACCCTTCGCTGGCGGGCCTCGGCACGCCCAGCGGACTCGGCGGCGGCAGCAGCCTGATCAGCGACGCGATGGGGGCCGTGAACCAGCTGGGCATCACCCAGGCGGTTGACCTCATCAAGGGCGCCATCCCGGCGGCCGCCTCCGCGGCGGCTCCGGCGCCGGCCGGCTAGGTCGACACACAAGCTAGGTAGCGAAACGGCACCGCAGGGCATAGAGGCTCTGCGGTGTCGTTGCGTGTGACCAACCCGCCAAATATCAAGATTGACAATTGACGCGTGTCGAATCACTAGTCACATTTGTCCCATACGTAACATCCCTGGTGGTCGTTTCGCTCCATGCGGCGCGTCCGGTGTGATCCAGGAGAGACGACGTGCCAGTACGAATCAGCAAGATGCCCATGAGGCGGCAGCTTGCGCTGGCTCTTGCCGCGACCGCGACGGTAATGACCGTCAGCGTGGTCGATCACCTCAAAACCGAGCAGGCCGAAGAGACTGCCATCACCTCGCAGTCTCTACAGAATTCCGCGACTCACGAGATCCTGACCGCGGAGGTCGGACTACCCGGCCTGAACACACCGGCCACCGTGCACGATATCCAGCAGGCCGAATCCTTCAGCCTTGTCGCCGTCCGCGGTGAAGACCTGGCCTCCGTCAACGTTTCCGTGCGGGCGCAACAGACCGATGGCGGTTGGGGGCAGTGGTACGAACTCCACCCCGTTGAGTCCGGCGACCCCGTGGCCCAAGACAAGGCAATACCCGCGGCGACAGAGCCGGTATTCGTCGGCTCCACCCATTCCGCTCAGATCGCCGTGCAACCCCGGTACGGCGCGAACGTGAAGGCGCCGAAGACCGGCGGCGGCGACCCCGGCCTGGGTTACCGGCCGGCGAGCATCGAGCAGCCGCTGACCACTGGGCTCGACGCCATCTTGATCAGCCCCAAGCTGGCACCACCCGACGGTGCACGGTTCGAAGAGCGCTGGTCGGCGCCGATAGCGCTGCCCCAGGCGGGCCCGCGCATCATCACTCGTGCCCAATGGGGAGCCAACGAATCGGACCGGTGCCCACCGGTTTACAACAGGGACGTGCGCGCGGGAGTGGTCCACCACACCGCCGGAAGCAACAACTACTCGCCGTACGATTCCGCCGCCATCATCCGGGCTATCTACGCATATCACACCAAAACCCTCAAATGGTGCGACATCGCCTACAACGTGCTGGTGGACAAGTACGGGCAGATCTTCGAGGGCCGTTTCGGCGGCATCACCAACAACGTGCAGGGCGCCCACACCGGCGGATTCAACGAGCACAGCTGGGGGCTGGCGCTGATCGGCGACTTCACTCGCGAAGAGCCCTCTCCCGCAATGCTGCAATCCGCCGGCCGCATGCTGGGCTGGCGTCTGCGGCTCGCCGGAGTGGATCCGCGGGGCCAGGTGGACCTGGCGTCGGAGGGCGGCCCCTTCACCACCGTGCCCGGAGGAAGAATCGTCACGCTGCCCACGATTTTCACGCATCGCGACGTCGGCAACACCGAATGCCCAGGTGAGGCCGCGTACCGCTTGATACCCCGCCTTCGCGATATCGCCGCAGGCGCCGCCAACGGAGAGCCCCCTGATCTGGTCGACGCGATGCGCGGCGGCGCCATCTATGACACCTGGACGCGGTTGGGCAGCACCGACAGTTCCCTTGGTGCGCCCACATCCACTGAGCAACAGGCTGCCGGTGATGCCCGCTTCGCCACCTTCCGCAATGGCGCCATGTACTTCTCCCCCGGCACCGGCACCCATCCCGTTGTCGGCGCGATCTACCACGCCTGGGCCGAAACAGATTTTGAGCGAGGGTCGTTGGGGCTCCCGGTGACCGACGAAGTGAGCGAACCGAACATCATCGTGCAGAACTTCCAGAAGGGCTCCCTGATCTACGACCGGGCCAGCGGCCGGGTGTCAAGCGTGATCAACGGCGAGACCCGCGAAATCCTCGGAGTAGCACCAGTGGCACAAAGTGCCTTGCCCGAACAGTTCTCAGCTCCGGCCGCACCGGCAGCACCGCCGCCGCCCGCACCGGCTCCGCCTCCCCCGCCTCCCCCGGTAGAACAGTTCGCGCCCGCCGCCTAACGCCGGACGCACCTAAAAGGTCTCAGCCCCACCAGCGTTCAAGAACCTTCGCCACCCCGTCGTCGTCGTTGGTGGCAGTGATCTCATCGGCGGCAGCCCGCGCATCCGGGTGCGCATTACCCATCGCCACCCCGTGCCCGGCCCAGCGCAACATGGCTACGTCATTGGGCATATCGCCGAAGGCGATGATCGATTCCGGCTGCACCCCAGCCTGATCCGCCACCACAGCGATTCCGCTGGCCTTGCTGATCCCGATGGGCATCACCTCGATGAGCCCGTTGTCGGTGGAATAGGTGATGGCCGCTCCCGCCTCGGTCACCAGCGGCGCGAGGATCTCGGCCATCTCCGAGCTACGGGCTCCGGCCTTGCGCACCAGCAGCTTCACCGCCGGAAAGCTCAGCAGGTCCTCCAGCGACACCTCGGTGTTGTCGGGGTTCAGCCAGGCATGCTCGTATCCGGGCGAACTGACGAATTGCGGCGTCGCGGCGTCGTGTGCGCTGCGGCCCACCCGCTCCACCGCCAGGCCCACCCCGGGAATTGCGGCTTCCGCCACCTCTGCGAGCACGGCGAGCTCCACCGGGCTGAGTGTGGCCGCCGAGATGATCCGGTCACTGTCCGCGTCGTACAGAACGGAGCCGTTGGCGCACACCGAGATCGGCGCGAAGCCGAGGGCATCGACGATTGGGGTGATCCAGCGGGGCGGACGGCCGGTGGCCAGAACGAACGTGCTGCCCGATTCGACCGCGGCGGTGATGACTGCGCGGGTGCGTGCCGACAGCAGCTCGTCGGAATCGATCAGCGTCCCGTCCACGTCGGACGCGATAAGGGTGGGAGGAGTCACGTGCGGCCCGGCCCTGTCTTCTTCTGGGCCCGCTTATGGGCACGTTCTGCCGATTCCGCCGCATCGAGCGCTGCGGCTTCCTCCAGTGTGGGGGCGCTACCGCCCAGGCGCCTGGGCAGCCAGTACGCGCCGGGCTCTTCCGGGTAGTCCTGCTGCGCCAGCGTCAGCAGCTGCTCCATGGCGTCGTGCAATTCGGCGGTCGTGCGCCCGAAGTCCGGGGACGCGTTCAGCAGCGGACCGACTGCGACATTGACGGGGATTTTGCTGTGCCCCAGATCTTTTGGATGATCCTTGGTCCAGATACGCTGAGCCCCCCAGACGATGAGCGGAACGATCGGTACGCCGGCCTCATGAGCCATCCGGGCGGCGCCGCTCTTGAACTCCTTGAGCTCGAAACTACGGCTGATGGTGGCCTCCGGGTACACCCCGACGATCTCTCCGCCACGCAGACTGGCCACCGCCGCCTCATAGGCACCGTGGCCCGCGCTGCGGTGGACGGGAATCGCCTTGGCATGTTTGATCAGGAAGTTCATGATGGGCACCTCCTGCATTTCCGCCTTGAGCATGAACCGCAGCCGCCGACCGGCGCGGACCGTCGCCAAACCCGCCGGAAGAAAGTCGACGTAACTGGTGTGCTTGATCGCGATCACCGCACCACCGCCGGACGGGACCTGCTCCAGACCTCGATATCTGATCACGGTCCCTGTGAGGAAGACCGCCGTATTAGCCGTGATTTCGAGGAGTCGGTAAACCGGTTCCATCTAGCTGTCTTTCTGGGCCTGCTTTTCTGCCTCGCGAGCGGCGCGTTGTGCCTTGCGCTCGGCAGCGTCCTGGGCATCCCACTGTGCGGCCTCGGCCAAGGTCGGCGCGGACCCACCCAGCCGATGCGGCACCCAGTACTCTCCGGCCGGATGCTGGCCGTAGTCGTCCTGCACCTCCAGCAGCAGGTGTTGCATGCGTGCATGGAGCAGCGCGGTGAGCTCCGAAACCGGCAGCGTCGGCTCGATAGGTGCGCCCACCGCGATGGAGATCGGCGTATTGGTGCGACCGAGATTCTTGGGATGCCCCTTGGTCCAAATGCGCTGCGCGCCCCAGACGACGTGCGGGACGATCGGCACACCGGCCTCGATGGCCATGCGCGCCGCCCCTGACTTGAATTCCTTGATCTCAAAGCTGCGGCTAATGGTCGCCTCCGGGTACACCCCCACCAGTTCACCGGCCTTGAGCTTGTCGACTGCCTCGGCGTACGACGCGGCACCGTCGACGCGGTCGACCGAGATGTGCCGACAGCCCCGCATGATGGGGCCGGTGATCTTGTTGTCGAAGGTTTCCTTCTTGGCCATGAACCGCACCTTGCGTCCCTTTTTCTGAAGGAACGCCGGCAGCCCGGCGAAGGTAAAGTCCATGTACCCGGTGTGATTGATCGCCACGACCGCCCCGCCTTCAGTCGGCAGGTTCTCGACACCCGTAACGGTGAACTTCAGGCCTTGAATGGCCCAGACGGTACGGGCAAGCCCAATCACCGTTCCATAGACAGGCTCCACGTGACGAGCCTAGCGCTGGCGGCCCGCTCAGTGCACTCGGATACCCGCCTAACGCTGAACCCCACCACCGCCGTCAGCCACGATCACCTGGCCCGTGATGAACGAACCCGCGTCGGACAGCAGCAACAGCGCCGGGCCGACCATCTCGTCGGTGTGTGCCACACGTCCCATGAAGGATTGCGCGGCCATGGCATCGATGACCTCCTGCGGGTTCTGCTGCAGCATGTAGGTGTCGACCGTGCCGGGAGCCAGCGCGTTCACCCGGATGCCCCGCCCGGTGTACTCGGCGGCCATCGACCGGGTGAAGGACATGAGCGTGGCCTTCATGGCCGCGTACATCGACAACATCGGCACGTACTGAAAAGCGGCCACCGATACCACGTTGAGCACCGAGGCATACTCACTGGCGGTCAGATGCGGCAACGCCGACTGCACCAGAAACACCGGACCGCGCACATTGACGTCGAACGACTTGCCCAGCGCCTCCGGCGTGTAGCTGCCCATGGGCTGCGCGACCGGGTTCGCGGCGGCGTTCACCACGATGTCGACACCTCCGTACTCGTCGACCGTGCTCGCGACCAGCCGGTCGATATCACCCAGATCGCCCATGTGGGCGGGCACGCCAAATGCGCGATACCCCTTGTCCTGTAGCTCCTTTGCCGCAGCGGTACAGGCATCGGCCTTCCGGCTGGACACCACGACCGATGCCCCACAGGCGCCGAGAGCCTCGGCAATCGCGTATCCGATTCCGCGGGTACCACCGGTGACGATGGCGGTGCGTCCCGACAAGTCGTAGAGCGCTTGGAAGTGGTTGAGGTTCACGTTCGGCACGCTACCCGCCGATCGATGGCGGGCAGACTGGAACCGTGACGATTCCGATCGAGCCGGTGACCACCCCCGACATCGTGGCACATATCGCTGCTGGCCGACCGGTACTCCCGGTGTGGTACAACGAGATTGGTGGTCGCACGTTTCAGATCGGAGCGGGGCCCGGCCGTGAATTCGTGAAGGTATCGGCACCCCATCCGGCGATTGACCTGCGTGTCGAGGCCGAGAAGCTCGCCTGGGCGGGCCACTACACGACGGTTCCCCGGGTCCTGGGCGTCGACACCGACGGCCCGCTGCATTGGCTGCACACCGCCGGTGTGCCCGGCCACAGCGCGGTGGCGCCCCGCTGGATCGCCAACCCGGAGCCCGCGGTGCGGGCCATAGGTTTCCGGGCTGCGGGCGCTGCATGACAGCCTGCAATTGTCCATACAGCCGGTCAGTGGCCGATCGCGTGGCCCGCATCGCCAAGCCGGACGAGCTTTCAGCGCACCCGCCCATCGACCGCCTGGCGGTATGCCACGGCGACGCCTGCGCACCCACCACCCTCGTGGACGACGAGGGCAACTGGTGCGGGCACGTGGACTTCGGTGATCTGGAGTTGCCGATCGCTGGGCCGACCTCGCGGTCGCCAGCTGGTCCTTGGAATGGAATTACGGCAAGGGCTTGGATGCGGTGTTCTTCGAGGCCTATGGCGTCGTCGACGACCGCGAACGCATGGCCTACTACCGGCGACTGTGGGACGCCGAAGACTAACCCTGCCTAGAAGCGGCCCCGCGGCAAGTTTCCGTAATCTGGATCGCATGCGTCTGTCGACCCGCCGGGCCTTGTTGCTGGTAGCACTCGTCGCGACCCTGGCGGTGGCGGCGGGCGGCGCCATCGGTTTCTACCGTGCGCGCACCGCGAGCCCGGCATTTCCCATCGTCGATACCACCGCGCTGACCCCCGGACGGGCGACCGTGGTGCGGATCCTCGGGCAGGAATACGCCGAGCAGGCCGGGATGGTGAAGTACTCCGAGGGCAACGACGAGCCCTGGTGCGCCGACTTCACCAGTTGGGTGATGCGTGAGTCCGGGCGGCCGTTCGCCAACCCGAACTCCGGGAACTGGCGCATTCCGGGGGTGTTGACGCTCACCGCATACCTCAAGGATCAAGGGCGCTACGAGACCGCCGGGTACGCGCCGAAGCCGGGCGACATGGTGTTGTACGACGAGCCGAGTCCGAAGGGCCAGCATGTCAACATCGTGCTGATCAATGACAACGGCACCCTGACCACGGTCGGCGGCGGCGAGGGCAGGGGAGTCGGGTTGTCGACCTATGTGGCCGCCGATGATTCGGGTATCACCGGATACGGGCGCTACGAGTAATCACCGCGCGACCGATCGCAGCATCACCGGTGTATCGGCACGCTGCAGGTGGCGCAGGAACTGCGACATCGCCGGCGATACGGCCGAGTCCGCACGACGGACAAACAGCGTTTCGACACGTGCCTGGACGGGCGGCAGCTGGTGCACACGCACTGCGGAGACACGCTGCGATGCCGTGACGACCGCAACCGGAAGTAGCGTCGCACCCATATCCGCCGCGACACATCCGAGAATTCCTTCCAGGCTCCCGAACTCAAGGACTTGAGGGTCTGCGATGCCATGGTCGACAAAGATCTCGTGCAGCCTGTCGCGGTAGGCGCAGCCATTGCGAAAGACGAGCATCCGCGCCGACGTATCGAAGACTTCCCGGATATCGTTGTGGTGCTGGGCGGTAACCAGGACTAGCTCTTCGACGAAAGCCAAATCCTTTGTAAGAGAATCATACTCGACAGGGCCACAGACAAACCCGCCATCGAGCCGATGATCGTTCACCATATCGGTCAGCTCGGCCGTGGTACCCGTGGTGAGTGTGAAATCGACTCGCGGGCAGTGCGCCGCATACGCGGCCAGAATGCCGGGCAGGCGCAGGCCTGCCGTAGTTTCCATGGAGCCGATCGCCAGCGTCCCGGTGGGTTCGGCCTCATCGCCGACCACTTGAGCGGCTTCTCTCAGCAGTGCCGTGATGCGCTCGGCATACGGGAGAAAGGCTTCCCCCGCGTTGGTCAGGGTCACTCCCCGCGCGTGCCGACGAAACAGCTCGACGCCGAGTTCGTCTTCCAGCGCCTTGATGTGGGTGCTGACGTTCGACTGCACGGTGTGGAGCCGCTTCGCCGCATGAGAGATGCCACCGGCCTCGGCAACCGCGAGGAAATGCGTGATGTCACTGAGCTCCATGTCCGAAGCCGATCACGCACTGGCGGCGGCCGGAACGGCCAGCTCACCGGTGACGTACTGCGCCTGCCCGAAGCCGAAAGACCAATCCTGCGGCCCGTTTTCGCTGATCGCCACGAACAGATCCGGGCCTGCCACGTCAACTGCCGCCAGTTTCGTGGCCAGCGCCGAGAAGACCTTCTGTTTGGTCTCCGTCGTCCGGCCGGCTTGTGTGAAGATGTGCACGATCACCACCTGCGCCGATCGGCGGAATCCCAGTCCCGCATCTTCGGCGATGATATCCGCCGAGTCATGCCCCGTAATGATCTGGAATCGGTCGCGCACAGGGATTTTCAAGACCTCGACCAGGGCCTCGTGCACCGCGTCGGCGATAGCGCGCTGCTGTTCGCCCGTCCGATCCGAGGTGACGTCGATACGCACTAGTGGCATGGGCTTACTCCTTGGTGTGTCGGGTTGATAGCCGCGGCCTGGGCCACCATGGAATGGATGATGTCGGCGGCACTTTCGATACTCCGTATCTGCCCAATGCCCTCGCCGACGATCACATTCGCGACGGTGTAATCCTCACCGGCCAAACCTGTCTGGTAATCGGCACGGGCCCGGTCGAGATGCCGGACGAGCTCGGCTTCGTGGCCGTGCCACCTGTTGACGAAATCGTTGCGCAATACCCTGCCGCTGTACGCGGACGGCCAACTCTTGCCGCGCACAATGTCATAGACGTGTTGGCGGATGGTGTCGTCGCCGCTGGCCTGAATGGCGGACTGCTGGGCGGCTGGAGAGATTGCCGCTTCCTGCGCAGCCAGAAAGCGCGTGCCGACCAAGGCCCCGTCGGCGCCCAGTGCCAGCGCTGCCGCCAGACCGCGGCCATCGGCCACTCCGCCGGCCGCCAACACGAGGACCTGAGGCGCGTTCTTCGCGACAACATCCACGATCTCGGGCACCAGGGTGAACGTCGATCGTTGTCCTGCCCCGTGTCCGCCCGCTTCTCCCCCCTGAGCGGCGATGACGTCGGCACCCACCTCGACGGCACGGAACGCCTGCTCGACGTTGTGGACCTGGCAGATCAGTGGCACCCCGGCGGCCCGGATCCGCGGCGCATAGGGCGCGGGGTCTCCGAATGACAGCAAGATCGCTGCGGGACTCTGTTCCAACACGAAATCAAGGACATGCTCGTTGCCGTTCAGGGTCCAGGTGATGAACCCGCATCCCACGGCGCCGCGCGCCCGCTCAAACTGTTGGCGAACCCACGCCTCGTTCGTGTAGCCGCCGCCGAGTAGGCCCAACCCACCCGCCGCGCCGACGGCGCTCGCGAGGCGCGCATCGGCGACATCATCCATCGGCGCCAGGACCACCGGATGCTCGATGCCGAAGTGGTGGGTTAACCGAGTTTTCAAGGTCATGTCTCAACCGTAGGTTCGCGAGAAACCCCAGGTCCAACGGTTTCTAGCGATAGGAGAATTCTGTTTTTCAGAACGTTCTCCAGACTATATCCCTCTCCTTGAGAAGGGTGAGTCCCGATACCATCGGCGAGTGATCCTGCGCCAGATCGCGATCAATCGTGAAAAGCAGCCCGATGCTTGGTATCTGGAGATCCCTGCGATAGCACAGATCGCGAGAGAGCCTCTTCGGTTGACCACCGGCGTCACCGTGATCGTCGGGGAGAACGGCTCGGGCAAGTCCACCTTCCTGGAAGCGGTGGCCTCTTCGTGGCGTTCGCGGCTGCCCTATGCCGTCAGACACTGGGGCGCACCCGGTGGGACCGAGGACACCGACCTGTACTGGGCCGTCACCTTCGATGCCGAGCACCCGCGTCCGGGAGGGGGCTGTTTCTTGCGTGCCGAGGCGATGCACCAGCTGTTCACGACGGTCGACCAACGCACCCCGGAACAGATCTTCGACGGCAGGCTCAATGAGCGCTCGCATGGCGAGTCGTTTCTGGCGTTCCTTGCCGAACGCGACATGGAGCGCGGGCTGTTCATCCTCGACGAACCCGAGGCGGCACTGTCCTTCACCTCGTCCCTGCAATTGATGGCGATGCTCGACGCCGTGGTCGCCGCGGGATCTCAGGTCATCATGGCCACCCACTCCCCCGTGCTCGCGGCATTTCCTGGCGCCACCATCCTGGAGTTCGGGGAAGATGGTGTGCAGCAGTGTAATTGGAACGAGCTGGAGATGGTCGGGCACTGGCAGCGCTTTCTTTCCGAACCGCACTCCTATCTGCGCCACTTGTTCGAGGCCGAATGATGCAACGGGACATGCGCTGTGCGGTACTGGGCGCCGCCTGCGCGATCGGATTCAGTCCTATTGCGGCGGCGCTGACTGTGGTCGCATACCGGTTTCCGGTGCCGATGACGGGTTACGTCAGCGGTCCAGCCAATATCTGGGCAGCGATGTTTGGCGCCGTTTTCTACTTGGTGCTGGGCGGTTTCGCCGTCATCGGCGGCTTCGGGGCCGGAGCCGGTCTGGTGGCGGAACGGCTACGACCACACCACGCAGTGCCCTACACGGTCGGTGCCGCGTTCGTCGTCGCGCTATTGGGCGCGCTATCCCTTGCCCTGTTGGAATACGTCGTCGGGGTCTGGTGACCGGCCGCCCTGCGCAACCATCCGGCGGGTGAGGCCTCCGAGGATCCTGGCGGCCTCGGCAAGCGTGCGCTGCTCATCGGACGGCAGCGTGCTCAGCCACGGATCCAGAACGCTCTGCCGCTGCGCGCGCATGGCAACAAGAGCCTCGCGTCCCCGTGCGGTCAGCTTGATGCGCTGCGCCCGCTTGTCGGCGGAATCCACCCGTCGCTCGACGTACCCGACATCCTGGAGCCGCTTCAACTGCACGGTCATGGTGGGTTGGCTGCAATGGTCGGCCTGAGCCAGGTCCGAGATCCGCGCGTCCTCCATCTCACCGACGAGTGCCAGCAGCCGCGCCTGCCCGGTGGGTACAGGCAGCTCGGCCTGACTGGATACCCAGCGGTTAAGCCGCGCGATCACGGTCAGTACGTCGGCGGTCAGGCCATCGGCGGTGGACACACGCCGATTTTACGTAGCGTCTCTATACAAGGGGATTTCGATGTACAAATAGCGGACCTACGCTCCCGTCCGCGGCTTTGGACCCCGTAATCGCAGCTCGATAGGCTGGGGGTCATGCGAGTCACCAGTGTCGGCCACGCCGGATTCTTCATCGAGACGGCTGCGGGCAGCATTCTCTGCGACCCCTGGGTCAACCCCGCGTACTTCGCTTCCTGGTTCCCGTTCCCCGATAACAGCACACTGGACTGGGACCGGCTCGGGAACTGCGACTACCTCTACGTCTCGCATCTGCACAAGGACCACTACGACCCGAAGAATCTGACCGAGCACGTCAACAAGGACGCGGTGGTACTGCTGCCCGACTATCCGGTGCCTGACCTGAAGCACGAGCTCGAAGGACTGGGATTCCACACCTTCGTGGAGACCGAGGACTCGGTGAAGCATCACGTGAGCGGTCCCAAGGGTGATCTGGACATCATGATCATCGCGCTGCGGGCTCCTGCCGACGGACCCATCGGCGACTCCGGCCTCGTGGTCTCTGACGGCATCACCACGGCTTTCAACATGAACGACGCCCGCCCCGTCGACCTCGACGTGCTGGCCGAAGAATTCGGTCATATCGACGTGCACATGCTGCAGTACTCGGGGGCCATCTGGTACCCCATGGTCTACGACATGCCCGCCCGCGCCAAGGAGGCCTTCGGCACCCAGAAGCGGCAGCGCGGAATGGACCGATGCCGTCAGTACATCGCGCAGGTGGGCGCCACCTGGGTGATCCCGTCGGCCGGGCCACCGTGCTTTCTGGATGCAGAGCTGCGCGACCTCAACGACGACCACGGTGATCCGGCGAACATCTTCCCGGACCAGCTGGTGTTCCTGGACCAGATGCGACAGCACGGCCACGACCGGGGCCTGCTGATGATTCCCGGCACCATCGCCGATTTCACTGGCTCCGAACTGAATTCGTTGACGCATCCGGTGTCAGACGAGGAGGCCGAATACATCTTCGGCGCAGGCAAGGCCGCATATATCGAGGCGTACGCGCAGCGAATGGCTCCCGTACTGGCCGCAGAGAAGGCCTCCTGGGCGCTCGCCGAGGGAGAACCGCTACTGGAGCCGCTGCGCGCCAAATTCGAGCCGATCATGGCGCAAACCGATCAGATCTGTGATGGCATCGGCTATCCCGTGGAACTGCGCATCGGAAACGAGACCGTTGCGCTTGATTTCCCCAAACGCATTGTCCGCGAACCTATTCCCAATGAGAAGTTCCGCTACGGGTTCGGAATCGCGCCCGAGTTGGTGCGTACGGTGCTCCGCGATGACGAGCCCGACTGGGTGAACACCATCTTCTTGTCCACCCGCTTTAAGGCCTGGCGAGTGGGTGGCTACAACGAGTACCTGTACACCTTCTTCAAATGCCTCACCAACGAGCGCATCGCCTACGCCGATGGCTGGTTCGCCGAAGCCCACGACGACAGTGCCTCGATCACCTTGGACGGCTGGGAGATACAGCGCCGCTGCCCACACCTGAAGGCTGACCTGTCGAAATTTGGTGTGGTAGAAGGAAAGACGCTCACCTGCAATCTGCACGGGTGGGACTGGAACCTGGAGACCGGCCGCTGCCTGACCTCCAAGGGCCACGAGCTGCGGTCCAAGAAGCTCGGCTAAGCCGGTACCAACTCGAACATCGGAATCACCCGGTCAATCCGCGACTGGTAGTCGCCGAAGAACGCGTACCTGGGCACCAGCGCCGGGAACATCTCGTCGCGCTCACTCGAATCCAACTCGCGCACAACGGCGTTGTAGATATCGGGAACGATCTCGACGGCCACCTCGGGATGGGTGCACACATTGAAGATCCACGACGGGGGCCTCTGTTGTCCGCCGTTGGACCCCACAACGAACCTGCGCCCGTCGTGCGCGAAGTACCCCAACGGTGTCAGCCGTTTGATTCCTGACGCAGCGCCGGTGATCGTCAGGATGAGCACCGGCATCTCGTCGTCGGCTACTCCGGGCAGCTTGCCGCCGTTCTCGCGGAGCAGCCGAAAGTCCGAACCCCACCGTCCCACCTAGTGGACGCTGCGCACCCGCTGCCGCAGCTCGGACGCCTCGACAGACTCGGTGCTGTACACACGCACCACCGCCTCGTCGCCTGCCTGTAGATACGTGGACTCGCCCAGCGGCGTGTACTTGGTTGCCCCGATACCGATCAACACATGCGCGGGGTGCCCGGCGGCCACCATGAGCGCGCCCACATCCTCCAAAGGAGTGTCCGGCGAACCCTTTTGGTTGTCCAGTCTTTCGGTGATCCAGTCCAAGAGCACTTCGCCGTAGTAGGAGTAACCAAGCAGCGGGCTGTCCACGCCGTACTCATGCTCTTGTCCGTCCGCAGTGTGTAGATGACAGTTCAACCGCAGGGTGGCGGTTGGTCCGTCGGGGGTAAGATCGCTGACTTCAAAGAACTGTCGCGCAACGCCTTTGGATGCCGCCCCCCAATTCTTCTTGTAACTGATCTTGGGGGCATTGGGCCGCCGGATAGAGCAGTCGTTGAAAGCCCCCAGTGCAAACGGCTCCAGCGATGCGACAACGTCACCACGCCAGTGCACCCGGCATGCCAACCCCACCTCGGGTTCGATCTGCAGGTTCAGCGGGGTGTCACTCTCGGGCAGTACCGTCTCATCGTGCGAGAGCGGGAACTGCCCCAGGAATCCACCGTCACCGGGCACGTACCAGGGGAAGATCCCCTTGGGCGCGATGCCGTTAGACGCCACGTTCACGAAATCCGCTGACTCCCCGGCCTGTTCGAGATGCCCGGCGAAGTTCCCGGCCACCCCGAAGCCGAACCAGCTACGCAGTTCGTCCAGCTCGACGTCGAGCATCTTGCTCATTTGGGCTCCAGCACTTCGGTTCCGACGAAGGGCACCAGGGCCGCGGGTACCCGAACGCTGCCATCGGGTAACTGGTGGTTCTCCAGGATCGCCACCAACCACCGCGTGGTCGCCAGCGTGCCGTTGAGTGTCGCGGCCGTCTGCGGCTTACCGTTCTCGTCGCGGTAACGCACGGCCAGCCGCCGCGCCTGGAAGGTGGTGCAGTTGGAGGTGGAGGTGAGTTCGCGGTAGGCCTGCTGCGTCGGAACCCATGCCTCGCAGTCAAACTTGCGGGCCGCCGACGATCCCAAATCTCCTGCCGCAACGTCGATCACGCGGTACGGCACGTCGATGTGGGCCAGCATCTGACGCTCCCAGCCCAGGATCTTGTTGTGCTCGGCCTCGGCGTCCTCGGGCTTGCAGTAGACGAAGGCCTCCACCTTGTCGAACTGGTGCACCCGGATGATGCCGCGGGTGTCCTTGCCGTAGCTGCCGGCCTCGCGGCGGAAACAGCTGGACCATCCGGCGTACCGCAGCGGACCCTCATTCAAGTCGAGGATCTCGCCAGAGTGGTACCCGGCGATCGGCACCTCCGAGGTGCCGACCAGATACAGGTCGTCTTCCTCGAGGTGGTACACCTCGTCGGCATGGGCGCCTAAAAACCCTGTGCCACCCATTATTTCGGGCTTGACCAAGACCGGGGGAATCAGCAGGGTGAAGCCGTTGGCCACCGCGGTCTGCACGGCCAGCTGCAGCAGACCGAGTTGCAGCAGCGCTCCATATCCAGTGAGGAAGTAGAACCGGGCACCGGAGACCTTCGCGCCACGCTCCATGTCGAACAGTCGCAGTGACTCGCCCAATTCCACATGGTCCTTGGGATTTTCGATGGCAGTCGGCTCACCCACCAGCTCGCGGACCACAAAGTCCTGCTCGCCACCGGCCGGGACGCCGTCGATCACCACATTGCTGATCGCCTTGTGTGCCTCGGTGAATGCGGCCTCTGCGATCACCTGCTCGGCTTCGGCGGCCTTGACTCGCGCCGCGAGCTCAGAGGCGGCAGCCAGCAACGCGGGGCGCTCCTCGGGCGTCGCCTGACCTACCTTCTTACTTGCCGTCTTCTGCTCCGCGCGCAATGTATCGCCGGTCGACACCGCCGCCCGCCGCGACGTATCGGCGTCGAGGAGCACATCCACGAGTGCCGGGTCCTCGCCTCGCAGACGCTGCGAGGCACGCACCGCGTCGGGGTTTTCACGCAGAAATTTGAGGTCGATCACCCGCTGAACACTACTGGGGCTAGTTTCCGCACCTGCGATTCAGCCCAGTGCTGACCCATCGGCTCCGACAATCGTCTCGACCTGGGCACGCAACCCCGCCAGCTCCTCGCGCCGGGCCGGCGTGTACTCGCGCGCCACCTCGTCGAGCACACACACCGTCCCGGCGACCTCACCGGCTGAGTTGTGAACGGGAAGCCCCAGATAGTTGGTGAGGCCGAACTCGATTTCATCCTCGTTGCCCGCGAAAAGCTCGTCGACGCGCAAGTCCCTCACGAAGACCTCGTCACGGGTGTCCACGACATGCTCGCAGTACAGAGGGACCCTGCCCGGGTCGTCTCCCGCTTTCTTTCCGACAGAGCCAACCGCGTAGTGCTCGGCCGCCTCTCCAGCCGTGGCAGCGACAGCCATCGCACCAGGCTCCGAACGCATGACCGGCCCCGATCGGACACCTAGCAGGCGCGCGACCTCGTCGAGCCGCGGCGCCAGCAGCGAGGGCTGCACTCGCCATGAATCCCCAAGCGGCCTAACGGCCGAACAGGCTCACATACTCGTCCTTGCCGAACATCCGCGCCGCATCGAGCGCGGACGGGGTCCCGGCGGTGGGGTCGGCGCCCGCCTTGACCAGGATTTCGACGATGTCGTCGGAGCCCTTGAACACCGCGCCGGCCAACGGGGTCTGCCCCTTGTCGTTGGCGCGATTGACGTCGGCGCCGCGCGCTATCAGCGACCGCACCGTCGACGCGTTCCCGTGGTATGCGGCCAGCATGACGAGGGTGTCGCCTGCCTCGTTCGTCAGATCCACCGGTGCACCGGAGTCCAGGTATGCGGCCAGGGTGGACGCGTTGCCCTCTCTGGCCATATCGAAAAGTTCGTGGGCGAGCGCGGCGACCTGCTCGGCAACGCGGGCCTGATGCTCGGCTTCCCCCGCTGAAGAGTCGCCGATCTCGTCGCCGTCATCACGGTCAGGTTCCATCGATGTCACAGAGTTCAATCTAGCTGCGCTCGCGGAGAGCATCGCTGGGCTAACCCGCGCCGCCACCTGTAACAATGACTGCAGTATGAGTGACGAAGCCGAACCCACGCCGAAGGTCGAGCGGGACGAGTCCTCCCCGGACCAGTCCACCGACGACGAGGTGGGCACCGATACGTCCGGGGACTCCGCTGCTGAGTCCCCGGACGCTGCCGTGCCACCCGCGGAGGCCCAGGAAACCCCGGAGACCCCCGGCACCTCGGACTCTGATACCGAATCGGTCGCTGCCGACTCTCCGCAGACGGAAGTCCTGGACTACCCCGAAAACGAGGATCCCGACGCGTCCGCCGATGGCGTCGACGAGGCCGCTCAGCCGGCGAAGAACCGCTGGTGGGACGGCCTGAAAGAGGGCCTCAAAGAGCGCTCCACCCACCGTGCGCTGCTGCTCGTCACTTTTGGCGGGTTGTTCATCGCGGGTCTCACTCAGGCGCTGCCGGACGGCTGGACCTCGGCAGACCGTTTGGTCAACAAGATCGACTCCAACCCGGTGCCGAGCACCGGCGCCCCGGGCAACAGCACCTTCAATTCGGCAAAGGGTGGCGACTGCCTCAGTTGGTCCGCGCCCACGTCCATGGCCGATGTCCGCACCGTTGATTGTGCGATCGACCATCGTTTCGAGGTCGCCGAATCCATTGACCTGCGGACCTTCCCCGGCACGGAGTACGGGCCGGATTCGCAGCCGCCCAGCATGGTGCGCATCCAGGAGATCAGCCAGGAGCAGTGCCAGGTCGCCATCAATCGCTATCTGGGCGATCGCTACGACCCGAACAGCCGATTCACCATGGGCATGCTGTACCCGGATAAAAAGGGCTGGTCTGAGGCGGGCGAACGACGCGTGCTGTGTGGGCTACAGCTCCCCGGCTCCGACAACCAGCAACAGCTCTTCCGCGGCAAGGTGGCCGAGCAGGACCAGTCCAAGGTCTGGCCGGTAGGCACGTGTGTCGGCATCGACTCGACGACGAACCTGCCCACCGAGCTCCCGGTGGACTGCGACAGGGCTCATGCCATGGAGATCACCGGAACCGTGAGCCTCGCGGAGCAGTTCCCGGGTTCGGTACCACCCGAACCCGACCAGGACGCGTTCATCAAGGACAACTGCAACCGCCTGACCAACGAGTACATGGGGAATCCCGACGGGTTCCGCGCCACCACGCTGACGCTGTCGTACAACACGATCACCTTGCCGAGCTGGACCGCGGGGAGCCGTCAGGTCAGCTGCAACATCGGTTCCACCCTCGGCAACGGCGCGTGGTCGACCTTGGTCAACAGCGCCAAGAGCGGGCAATTACTGATCAATGGGCAACCGCCGGTACCGCCGCCGGACATTCCCGCGGACCGGCTGAACCTGCCGCCGATCCCGTTGTCCACCACCCCGGCGCCGACCCAGCAGCCGACTCAGCAACCCAGCTACACCCAGCAGCCGACATACACGCAGCAGCCAACCCGCACTCAACAACCAACACAGCAACCGAACCAGCAGCCGACGCGGACCTCTGCGCCGCCGACATCTTCGGTCGCGCCTAACCCCAGCAATCCTCCCGGCAACACGATCGTGACGACGCTGCCGCCGGGTGCGGGTCCACCACCGCCGCCTGCGGGCCCGCCGATGGATGGTCCTCCCATGGAGGGACCGCCGATGGAGGGGCAGGTACCGGGACAGGCACCCCCGGGAGCCCCGCCACCCGGGCCGGCCTAGCTGTGCCCGCTCCCACCTCCGGCCCCTGATGGCAGTCCCAATGAGCGAGCAACGGTTCGAAGAACTCGTCGCCGATGCCCTCGACGCCGTGCCGCCCAAGCTCGCCGCCGCCATCGACAACGTGGTGGTGCTGGTCCAGGACCGGCATCCGGAGGATCCCGAGCTACTTGGGCTGTACGAGGGGATCGCGCTGACCGAGCGTGACAGCTTCTACGCGGGCGCGCTGCCGGACACCATCACGATCTATCGCGAACCGCTGCTCGAGATGTGTTCCAGCGAACACGAGGTGGTCGACGAGGTGACGATCACGGTCATCCACGAGATCGCTCACCATTTTGGTATCGACGATGAGCGATTACACCAGCTGGGCTGGGACTAAAGAGGCGGCTGAGGTTTGCTAGAAAAAAATCCAAAAATCTTGGAGAATGATGGAACCGAATAGAGGGATCCGCCGTCCATCTCTAGTGAAAGGGCAAATCTGCCCTTAGGACGACGCGAGACGAGTGGGGGAAAGGGGACAGAAGATGGCTGACGTACCGGCGCCCGCCCAGCGTGAGGAGATCCGTTGGGACCTGGCTAACCAGCCGGGAACTGTTCTGCAGGTCGATCCGGATGTGATGAAGGATGCCGCTGTCGAGTACGACGCGATGGCGCAGCGACTGCAGGAAGCTCTCGACAAGCAGCTCGAGGCCACGAAGTTCGGCTCCGCGGGCCGCGACGAGGTGTCCACCGCAGTGGCCAACGCGTCCGCGAAGACCAACGAGAACTTCGAGAAGGTCGCCAAGGACGGTATCGAGCAGCTCAAGCGCATTGCCGAGGCGTTCCGACGCAACTCGCAGGCGTTCGTGGACCTCGAACGGCACAACGCCGCCCGTATCAATGGTGTGGGGGAATAGATCATGACCGGATTCACTGGCGTCAACTGGGTGGCCCGTAAGGCGAAGAAGCTGGCCCTGGACCTGACCACCGGTGCTGGCCCGACGCATGTGGTCGACAGTGCCCTGGCCTGGCAAGAGATCAGCGCCGCGTTCGCCGAGGTGCACGAGAACAGCCTGGGTGTCAGCGAGAAGCTCGTGGAGGGGTACCGCGGACCTCGTGCCGAGGAGGCGCTGTCCAAGCTGACCCCGTTCACCGAGTGGCTGGACAAGATGGCCGGACTGACTCAAGAGGTCAGCGTCACCGCTAACACCTATGCCGAGTCCTACGGCACCGCGGTTCTCGACATGCCGCACATCAACGACCTGGCCCAGCTTGAGAAGGCCAAGGCCGAGGCTCTGTCCGCAGGCGGAGCGCTGTTCGGACTCCACGCCACCACCGAAGGCATGGAGCAGGGCCTCGATCTGCAGGCCGCTAAGGCCATGGAGACCTACGAGTCAGCTAGCGAGCCCGCGGCCAAGGTCGTGGAGTTCCCGGCGGCTCCGGAGATCATCAAGTACCCCGAAGAGAAGTCGGAGGCCAACAGCGGCAACACCGGTGTCAGCGCCGCAGGCGTCGGCCTGTCCGAGATGGGCCCGAGCCCGCTGAGCCCCGACTCCGTGCCCGGCGTGCAGAGTGCCCGTGCGGCGGCCATATCGATGACCGCCAACGCGGCCTCCGCCGGCGGCTCCGGTATGGGCATGGGCGGAATGGGCGCGCCGATGGCCGGCATGATGGCCGGCGGCGCGCTGGCCGCGAGTGCGGGCAAGGGCATCAAGGTCGGAAACGTCAACAACAAGAGGGATGAGGACGAGGACGACGAGAAGCTCACCGCCATCGGCGCCACTGGCGTCTTCATGGGCGACGAGAGCAAGCCCGTCGAACTGCCGGACATTCTGACCACCAAGTCGGGTACCGACAAGGTCGCCGACTTTGAAAATGTAGATGCCTCAACGCTGTTCGAGCGCGGCGGCTCCAAGGGAGCAGTGGCGCCGCCGGTCCTCGGTGCGAGCGCGGAGCTGTGACCGTCCGCCTGGACTTCGACGAACTGGAGCTGACCCGCGAGATCACCGGTAACGACCTCTTGCCGGTTGTGTTGGCCGCGGGTCCGCGCCACGAAGACGAAGTCGAACATCGAGACGCCCTGGAAAACGCCCGCGCCAGGCTCAAGGAGCGCAACCTACTGAAGGGCGAGGACCTTCACCCGACGCTGCGCGACATGCTGACCTCGGCCAGCAAGGCCACCGGTCAGGTGGCGGTACGCCGTTGGGCGGGATCGCAAATGCTGCGCCTGTGCCTGGTCGAGCACGGCGAGGCGTATGTGCTGCTGGTCAACGATGGCGAGGGTGTGGCCATGCGATCGGTGTCCGGTTCACTCGGCGCCGAACTGTGGCGCTACCTGGGGGATGCCACCCCGCTGAAGTTCGGGTCGGTCAACGCGCCCGCCGAGCAGCTGGCCCTGGCCCTCAATGCCGAGCCCGCCGATATGGCCCGCCATCTCATGGCGCTCGGTGCCACCAAGGCCGACGCCGTAACCGTCGCGAAGGCGATGGCTCGCCGCGGCGCGATGACCGAGATCACCGCGATTCGCCGAGTCGACGGCATCACCGACCGTGCACCTGGCGGAGTTGCGGTGTACGACACCGCGTTTGGCCGAATCATGGCGACCCCCAGCACGTCTGCCGACGGTGCGTTGTGGGCCACGCTCACTCCAGCGACACCGCAGCGGATGACGCACGCACTCAAGAGCCTCGGCCTGGAGTAGGGCAGCGGCCCTGTTCACACCGTCTTGGTGACGCCGTAGTGGCCGATGATGTCTTCAGTTCCTGAGGTCGTGCTGGTGAGCACCGCATAGGACCGCAGGAACAACTGCCCGATGCACCCATCGATCTTGATGTGGACATCCTTGAGCGTGACGCGTGATTGCGTGCCCTTGAACTTCTTCTTGTGACAGAGACGTTGATGACCTCACCGGGCTTTGGCCCCACCTCAATGTTTCCCACGAGGAGCATGCTGATATTGCCGAGTCCGGACTGGCCGATCGACGAGGAGAGGCCGACGCTTCCGGTTAGACGAACACCACCCAGCGCGATACCGCAGCCGATCTGATAACCCGCCTCGACAGTGCCGCCCTTCAATGTGGTGTTACCGCCGCCCTTCACGCTGGCGATGAATGTGCCTCCGGCCAGATACAAAAGAAGGCTCCCCCGCCGCTCGGTTACGGCCACTCGTCGGCATACGGTGCTAGAACACGGGTATGAAGAAATCACCGGAGTGGCGGCACGCCATCAGCTGCGGCGTGGCCTGCCGAGATTGCATCCGAGATATCGACCACTGCCACGGTACGTTGATCGTGCATTCCTCCCGGCATTCCGAGTGCACAGACCGTGACTGCGACGGGCACTATCTACTACGACACAGCCTCATCATTGATTGCATTGCCGCGCAATGTAATTGCGAGGGCGAGAGCCGGCTGGCGGTCTAGCCCATTGGGTCGGCCGACTGCGCCAGTTCCTCGGCGCTGGCAGCTTCCTGATGCGGGAAGGGCGCAGCCGCATCGCCCCACTGCACGCAGCTCCATCGTCCGTCGGTAATCGGTGCCAGCACAACCGCTTCCGCATTACGCAGGTGATGGTTCACCGCGAAGCCAGGGTCCACTCCAGCGAGAGTGGCCGCCACCAAGCGGATCGCCGCACCATGGCTCACCACCACCACATCACCGGTCGACGCGTCGTTTTCGAGGTGTCGCAACCGGAGCTCGGCAACCACGGGCAGATACCTGTCGAACACGTCTTGCGCGGATTCACCACCAGGCAAACGGGTTCCAAATTCACCGAAGTGCCAACGCTCATATGTGCGGTCGAAAATCTCGAACGACTCCAGGCCGGTGTGATCCTCCAACTCCCCCGCCTGCACCTCATGCAAACCGTCGAGCTGAAGCGCCTCCGCACCAAGATGTCCCGCGATCTCCGTGGCGCTCTGGACGGCGCGCAGCGCCACCGAATGCACCAGCGCCGCAGGCGCATGCTCCTCGTACTGTTTGGCGAACAGGCGGGCCTGTTGCAGTCCGAGCTCGGTCAGCGCCGCACCCGGCGGTTTGGTGTCCAGCCTGCGTTCAACGTTTCCGTACGACTGCCCGTGCCGGACCAGGACAAGGCGCCCGCTCACCGCAGCTTCCCTTCTCGCGTCTCGGCGAGCCATCCGGACGCCTCGTCCAATACCGGCGGGTTGGCGCCGGCGGGCGCTGTGATTCCTCTTGGCCACGATCCCAAATACCGCACATCCGCACAACGACGATGTAGTCCCTTGAGTGCCTCGCCGACGGCGACGTCGTCGATATGGCCGGCACAGTCCAGGAAGAACCGATAGGTACCCAGGCCGGTACGAGTCGGCCGGGACTCGATGCGGGTGAGATCGATATCCCGGATCGCGAACTCGTTCATGGCGGTGGCGAGAGCGCCGGGTACGTTCCCCAGCCCCAGCACCACCGAGGTGCGATCCGAGCCGGTTGCCGCCGGCGGCGGCCCCGGTTGCCCCACCAGCACGAAGCGCGTGTGCGCATGAGCTTCATCGACGACGCCGCTGGCCAGGGCATCCAGCCCCAGTCGCTGCGCGGCCCATTCCGTGCATACGCCCGCGTCGGCCCGCAGCGCCTTCACATCCTCGGCCGCCGCGGCATTTGAGTTGGCGGCGATTAGCTCGGCGTTCGGCAGGTTGGCCGCCAGCCACTCGCGCACCTGCGCGGCGGCGATCGGGAAACCGGCGACAGTCTTCACGTCCTCCGCGGACGTACCCGGCCGCACCGCGATGGTGAAGGACACCGGCAACACCGTCTCCGCGAAGATCTGCAGCGGAGTGCCCACCGCCAAGGTATCGAGTGTCGGGACCACCGGGCCCTCGAGCGAGCTTTCTATCGGAACGCAGGCGTAGGCCGCGTCACCCTTCTGTACCTGCACCAACGCCTCACGCGCACTGGCAACCGAGACCGGCTCCACCTCAAGCGAGCCGGGAATCCGCCCCGTCGTGCGCAGCGTGGTCAGCGCGGCCTCGGAGAACGTGCCTTCCGGCCCCAAATACGTGATGCGCTGCACACTTCAAACCTTAGGCGTTCCACGGCCGGGCGAACCCTCGACACAGGCGACAGCACAGGTGTCCCTTGCACTCTCGACGGTCCGTTGTTAACTTAGGCTTACCTCAGTTCATCGGGTTCTCCAGGGTTTGAACAGGAAGGGTCACCATGACCGCAGCACCGCCCACCACCGCCGAGCGTGTTCGTTCGGCTTGCGCACGGGCCGCGAGCTCAACTCTCGCCATCGCCGGAGCCGATGTGGTCGGGACCTCGCTGCATCATCTGTTCGACGACGGCACCTTCGCCGTCGCGGTCCCCTCGGATAGCGCCACCGCCGCCACCGTCGTCGCGGCCGGCCAATCCGGGATGCCCGCCCTCCTTGAGCTGACCGACCAAGCACCGCTTCCCGTGCGTGAGCCGGTGCGCTCACTGGTTTGGGTGCGCGGCAACGTGGTGGCCGCATCCGACCGGGAGGCCCGCGGCATCGTCGACGTGATCGCCAGCCGGATACCCAATCCGGCACTCCTGGACATCCGCACCGATATGCGGCTGCGCACAGAGCCCGGCTCGGTACTGCTGTGCCTGAACGTGGAGTCCGTCGTCGTCGCCGACTCGACAGGAGCCGAGTCGGTTGATGTCTCCGCACTGCTCGGTGCACGTCCCGACCCCTTCTGCGCACTCGAGGCCGGCTGGTTGTCACATATCGACCACGACCACCGCGATCTCGTCGAACGACTGGCGCGACGCCTTCCCCTGAACCTGCAGCACGGCGAGGTTCGGCTGCTCGGCATCGACCGCTACGGCATCCAGCTGCGCGTGGAAGGCGCGGCGGGCGACCACGACGTGAGACTGCCGTTCAACGAGCCCGTCAACGACACCGCGGGCCTGAGCCAGGCACTGCGCATTCTCGCCGGCTGCCCGTTTCTCAACGGACTGCGTGCCCGCAAGATCTAACCCAGCAACAGTTCGCGCAATACCTCGGCGAACATCACCGGCGCCTCACGGTGCGCGAAATGACCTTGGCCAACAAGCTCTTTGACTCGCACACCGGCTACCCGCCGTGCCAAATATCCCACCGGCTCACGGAACTGCAGCGGCGAGTTCGCCCCTTCGAGTAGCAGCATCGGGATGACCACACGGGTGTACTCACCGAGCACCTCCACGCAATGATCCAGGGCCTGGAACTCCCGCGACACGGTCGCCGAGCGCGCTCGAACCGCCGCGCTCCCTTGCCGATTCGCCGTCGCCACACTGTCCGACACCGGAAGCGGTGGCTCGTATAAGACGACGGCAGCAACATCGAGTCCGCGACGCAAGGCCTCCAGCACGACAACGGCACCGAACGAATGGCCGAGGATCACCGCGTCGGGTCCCGCTTCCGCAGCCACCGCGATGACATCGTCCGCCTCACGCGCCAGGCTGTGTTCCTCGGCGTCCGTACTCGCACCATGGCCACGCCGGTCGACAAGAAAGCACGTGAAGTCCCGTCGCAGCGCCGCGGCGACATCTGACCAGGTCGCTCCCGAATCCATCGCGCCGTGCACCATCACGAGCGGCGGCCCCTCACCGGACACGGTCAGGCTCAGACGAACCCCATCGGGCGACGCCACATAGCGCAGAGTGCTCACCACATCGGACACTCTTCCACCAATACCAGCCACAATGGGCGCCGTGGCAGAATCGGAGTCTTCACCTCTTCGTGTATGCGGCTCACCAGACATGACACCGAGCACCATCCGCATCGAGATCTGGATCGTGCTCGCCATCAGCTTCGGGATGAGCGCGGTCAGCGCAATCCTGCAGTTCACGTCTGCCGTCCTGGCCGGGCTTGCCGGCCAGACCGTAGCGCTCAATCCGCGCCGCGCTGAGCTCAGCCTGATCGACCTGGGATTGAACCTGGTGTCGATCACACGGCTGGTGGCCTGGGGCGCACTCGCGATATATCTGTTGTGGCGCAGCGGTTTCAGTCCGTCTTCGATCGGGCTTGGCCGCTGGCGCTGGCGGCCCGACAGCTTGGGTGCACTCGGATTGGCGGCGCTTATCGGGCTGCCGGGCCTGGCGCTGTACGTCGGCGCGCGCTGGATGGGCTTGAGCGTTCAGGTCATTCCCGCCTCCCTCGATGACACCTGGTGGCGGCTGCCGGTGCTGGTGCTGTCCGCATTCGCGAATGGCTGGGCCGAGGAGGTCGTTGTCGTCGCCTACCTACAGACACGACTGCGGCAACTGGGCTACGGAACGACCGCCGCCATCGTGTCCTCGGCGCTACTACGCGGTTGCTACCACCTCTATCAAGGTTTCTCGGCCGGTATCGGAAACCTGGCGATGGGTCTGGTCTTCGGATACGTCTGGCACCGCACCGGACGACTATGGCCGCTGGTCGTCGGCCATGGCGTGATCGACACCGTCGCCTTCGTCGGGTTCGCGTTGCTCCGTGATCACCTGGTCTGGCTCCATTAGCCTGATCTCATGGGACGCGCAGGATGACCGAGCCCACTATCCCCTTCCGTGGACGGCGTCCCCGTCAACGGAAGAGCCGGGAGGACAGCGAGGTCATCCGCCGGCACCTGCACCAGCCACCTCCTCCGGCGCGCGGTAACCCGCCGCGCCGCCCGAACCTCCCGCCGCCGCGCCGCGAGCAACCACCGCCACCGAGGCCGTCTTCCCGCGATCCACGACCGCGTCGTCCGGCACCACCAGCCAAACCACCACCCTCGCGTCCACGACGCACCCGGCGATGGGGCACCTGGATACGGCGCACCTTCGTTCTCGCGACGACCCTTGTCCTCCTTGGGTTCTGCACCATCATTGGCACGGCGTTCTGGATCGACGGGCGGCTACATCGCGTGGACGCGCTCACCAACTATCCGGAACGCCCCTCGGCCGGTAGTGGCACCAATTGGCTTCTGGTCGGCTCAGATAGCCGCCAGGCCCTCAGCCCGGAACAGGAAGCAGAGCTCGCCACCGGCGGAGACACCGGAGACGGCCGCACCGACACAATCCTGCTGGTGCACATACCCGCGTTCTACAACGGCGGGCCGGCCACCATGGTGTCCCTTCCGCGTGATTCGTATGTCCCCATCCCCGGCTACGGAAGTGACAAGATCAACGCCGCGTTTACGCTGGGCGGGCCATCGTTGCTCACCCAGACCGTCGAACAGGCCACCGGGCTGCGCATCGACCACTACGCGGAAATCGGATTCGGTGGATTCGCCTCGGTAGTCGATGCCATCGGCGGCGTCGCGATCTGCCTCGACGAGCCGATCGACGATCCATTGGCCGGAATCAGCCTGGCGGCCGAGTGCCAGACACTCAACGGGCCCGACGCACTGGGATACGTGCGCAGCCGGGCTACGCCTCGCGCCGACCTGGATCGCATGACACACCAACGGGCGTTCATGTCCGCACTGCTTCACCGAGTAAGCAGTCCGGCGGTCTGGACCAACCCGTTCCGCTGGTATCCCCTCGCCACATCCACCTCCGATGCCATCACCATCGCGCAAGGCGATCACAGCTGGAATCTGGCCCAATTGGGGCTGGCCCTATCGGGTTCCGTGCAGAACCTCACCATGCCTATCGGCTCGTTCTCCTCGAACTGGGCGGGAGACATCGTCACCTGGGATGAGGACGCCTCCGGACGGCTCTTCGAGGCGCTACGCACCGGTCGACAAGTTCCCGCAGACCTCTTGCCCGACCCGGCCACAGCGACCCCTTGACGCACTAGGCTTTTCGATGTGGCTACCACCGATCTCCATGCGCGCGCATCCTCGCCATTCCTCGAACTGTTGCGTGATCAGATCCGCAATGAGTTCACGGCCTCGCAGCAGTACATCGCCATCGCGGTCTACTACGACGATGCCGATCTGCCGCAGCTGGCCAAGCGCTTCTACGCGCAGGCGGTCGAGGAGCGCAATCACGCGATGATGATCATCCGCTACCTGATCGACAAGAACGTCGCCATCTCCATCCCCGGCGTCGACCCCGTCATCAACGAATTCGCGGACGCGCGCGCACCGATCGCCCTAGCCCTCGAACAGGAAAAGCGCGTGACCGATCAGGTCACCGAACTCGCTCGGTCGGCCCGGTCTTCAGGTGATTACTACGGCGAGCAGTTCATGCAGTGGTTCCTCAAGGAGCAAGTCGAGGAGGTCGCCCTCATGGACACGCTGCTCACGGTCGTCGACCGCGCTGATCACGACCTGTTCGATCTGGAGAACTTTGTGGAGCGCGAACTCAACCGCCCCGTCGGCCAGGATGCGACGGCGCCCCCTGCAGCCGGCGGCGCACTCTAAATCAATTTTGCGCACTGCGATTCCCAATTAGGGGTGCGCGTACATTAACTTTGGCTAAGTTAAGAATAAGCCAATTAGCTTGCGTAATATTCAACCAGTACTTAGGTGACGATAACCTCATTAAGGTTGGCCTTGGCTGACAATGGCCCTGACCTGGTCTATTGTCGAATTCATGTCCGCGACCGACACCCCCAAGACCAAATTCAATGCGCTCCTTCATGACCAGATCGGCCACGAGTTCACCGCGTCGCAGCAATACATTGCAATTGCCGCGTATTTCGATGATGCCGACCTTCCACAGCTCGCCGCGCATTTCTACAAGCAGGCGGTCGAAGAACGTAATCACGCCATGATGATCGTGCGTTACCTCATCGACCGGAGCGTTACCGTGGAGATCCCCGCTGTGGGTACGGTGACCAACGGATTCACCGCGCCGCGCGAGCCCCTGGCCCTGGCGCTAGCTCAGGAGCAGACCGTCACCGAGCAGGTCACCGAGCTGGCCCGTACTGCCCGGGATGAGGGCGACTACATCGGTGAGCAGTTCATGCAGTGGTTCCTCAAGGAGCAAGTGGAAGAGGTCGCACTCATGGACACGCTACTCACGGTCGCCGAGCGTGCCGGAGACAACTACTTCGACCTCGAGGAGTTCGTGGCGCGCGAGATCTCGGTCGTATCAAGCGATCCCACCGCACCCCCGGCCGCGGGTGGCTCGCTGTAGTCATCCTGACGGGCTCGAAAACAATCTCTCCCCTGTCCTCGGCCGTGGTCGAGGACAGGGGAGAGATTGTTTTCGAGCCCGTCACGCCACTTCACGGAACCCCCGTCGGCTAATCTTGAATAGCAGATCCTGATTTGCCATCTCCAGGGACGACGCGACGAAAGGGGGGCAGTGGACCCGATGTTCCGCGGCCGACACATTCAGCTGACGCTCACCGCTTCTCGTGCCATCGAGTCACTTCGCGCTAATCCTTTGTTTGTCGATGCATGGGCCGAGCATCTGGTACAGGCATCGGGCGAGCCCTACGCATTGGCACTGCTGAACCAGCAACCAGCGGGTTCCCCCGTTGCTGCGGACGCGACCAGCGACCACAAATCCTTCGTCGCGCATTGTCGGTCTCTCATGACGAAGCATTACGACGATTCCCTCCTCGCGGCGACGCGTTCCGGCGCCCGCCAGGTGGTGCTGTTGGCAGGCGGACTAGACACTCGCGCCTACCGGCTGGATTGGCCCGAGGGCACCACGGTCTTCGAGGTCGACTACCCCGAACTACTCAGCTTCAAGCAAGAAGTGCTCGCCGATAGCGGCGTGGAGTCACGGGCCGAGCGCCGACAGGTCGGAACATTCCTCAGCGGCCCCTGGCAATCGGACCTCACCGCTGCGGACTTCGATCCGGATCTGCCCACCGCATGGCTCGCGGAGGCACTTGTCTCACACCTACCCGGCCCCAGCCATGACGCGCTCTTTGAGCGAGTCATCGAGATGTCGGCGCTCGGCAGCAGTATCGCCACCGACACCGATGGCATCGCGCCCTCTGGTCAGCCGTGGGCTGACGTCCGTGATGCATTGGGCCCGAACGCATTGCATGCCGACGGGCTCTCCCCGGTGAACGACGGACGCACCCTATCCGGGGAGTGGCTGTCGGGACATGGCTGGCTGATAAGAACAACCACCGGTTACGAACTCGCGGAACGCTATGACCGTCCGTTGGACGGCGAGCCGGCGCCATACTCTCAGGAATTCGCGGAACGCCGGTTCCTTACCGCGACGCTGCCGGCGACGTATCTGTCCTAAGCGGAGAACTCGGGCCCTGTGGTGGGATTCCGCACCGCACGCGTGGTTTCGGCTACAACGCCGTACCGGTGAGGCCCCGCTGTAGCCACGATTTGGTGCGACCGGGATGGTTGGTCGCGATCCAGGCGACGCCAATGCTTCGGCAGAACTCGACGTCCTCGTAGTGGTCGACCGTCCAGCAGTACGTCGCCCGTCCTTGAGCCGCCGCCCTGTCGACCAACTCCGGATGCTCACGCAGGGTCGCGATGGACGGTCCCACTGCGGTGGCTCCCACCGTGGTCGCAGCGCTGCCCCCTAAATACCGGGACGTCTCACCCAGTAGCACTGTCGGCAACATGGGGGCCGCGCGACGGATGCGCCACACCGCCGCAGCCGAGAAGGACATGACGACTGCTCGCGACATATCCGCCGATGCCGGTGCGGCGATCCCGAACCGGTGCAGCAGAGCGAGCACCTTGTTTTCCACCAGCGACCCGTAGCGCACAGGGTGCTTAGTTTCGATGAATAGTTTCACCGGGCGGCGGTTCCAGTCGAGCACGAGCGAGACCAGCTCCTCCAACGTGAGCAGCCCGGTGCCTGGTCCGGCCTCAGCGCCGCCCGGATGCCAGCCGCCGAAGTCCAACGCGCGCAACTGACTCAGTGTCATTTCGCTGACCAACCCGGTCCCGTTCGACGTGCGATCCACCCTGCGGTCGTGCACGCAGACGAGCTGTCCGTCCCGAGTGAGACGGACATCGCATTCCACCCCATCCGCGCCTTCTTCGAGAGCGAGCTCGTAGGCGGCAAGGGTGTGCTCGGGCCGGTCCGCCGACGCACCCCGATGCGCGACGACGAACGGATGTCGTTTAGCCCTGCCGTCTATCTCGTCGGCTCCTTGCACAAGCTGGGGCTCCGCCCCATCACCAGGCTCCGGCGACTCGGTCACGCTCCAATGCTGCCGGTTCCTGCCCCGTCGGTTCAACCGCAGCGCCGGAATTGTCCCCGCGTGTCGTCGGCATATCCGGGCGATCGGCATCAACGGGTACCGGCCCCTGCGGGGATTCCACCGCCAGCCAGCGCACCGAGCGGTGCTGCCCCTCCGGAGCGGTGAAGCCGTTGTATACGCGCCGCAGTGACCAGGCCGCAACCGCAGCGACGGCGTAATCGAGGGTGGTGAACAGCGCGTTGTCGGCGACGCCCTGCACGGTGAGCGGATCGCGGACGACCCACGTCACGAGCACCAGCAGCCAAGTCACTCCCCAGAGGATCGACCACCACACGATGTTTCGGTACTGCCGATACCACCGGTTTTCGACCTTGGCGAGCTCGAGCAGCAGCAGGGGTATGCCGACGATATTCACGATCGGCACCAGACAGCCCACGCGGATCTCCCACCGCGCCCGTGGATCATCAAATCCCAGGTCACGGTATGTTTCAGCACGCCGCTCGATCATCCAGTCGGTGAGGAACCACGCGGTGGCGGCCATCACCGCGAAGGCAACCGCCACACTGAAGAGCACTAGCCCGTTCGAAGCGCTGGCGACGGAGCGCGGAATCAGCGCCCCGCGGTTGTACACCATCAGCGCATATCGAAGAAAATGCGCACACGAAACGATTGCCAGGGTGATGATTGTGGCCAGCAGGAGCCTCTCGAGCACACGGCTGGGGATATGACCCCCGGCTATCCCTTGGTGTGAGGACCCGGCCGGTTCGATGTGGTCTACCAGACCCCAGCGGGGGATGTATCCGTAACGCGGTGTCGGCCCGAGCGGACGCCGACGGCGGGCCGGGGTCGGGGGCGAGCCGGGACGCACGGCAATCCATCGATATCCCGCGGGAAGCCGCGTGGGACGGGCCGGAGGACGCCCGGCGGGCGTTGCCACAGGCCCCTGTGCGGTGGGCGGAACCCAGTACTTGCCGGTCGGCGGCTGGGCTCCGGCGGGCGGACGGGGCATCGGCGCGGAAGGACGCGGCGAGGCCGTCATCCCCGGGTCAAGCAACGTGCCCCGACACCGCGGGCACCAGTATCGACGCTGCTCACGCACGTTCCACTGGGTACCGCAGCGGGAGCACACCTGGATCATTCGTCCAGCGTAACGGCCTGAGGGCGCAACCTGCAGCGAGCAGTGCACTGGCACCAACCTGAGAGGGAGGTCGCCAGGAACTCAGCTGATCGTCGGTTTACCTGCCTGTACCCAGGCCAGCATGCCGCCAGAGACGTTGCTGACATCGAATCCGTTGCGATTCAGGTAGGCGGCGGCGCGCTGAGATCGCCCGCCCGCATGGCAGATCACCCACAACGGCGCATCAGGATCGAGCTCGTCCATCCGGGAGGGCACATCGCCGAGCGGTATATGTTGCGCGCCGTCGATATGCCCGGCTGCCCACTCGTCATCCTCGCGGACGTCAAGCAACTTGACACCAAGATCAAACGCGGCCGAGATCTCATCGATGCCGACCTGAGGGACTTCATCGCCCGAGGGGAAAGTCATCGTCCATTCCTGTCGCTCAATTGGGGTGGCGGCTGCTGTGCCTGCAACTTCTCGCAGTGTGACGTACGCCACGGCAATGTCGGCTTATCCACAGTATCCACAGGTTGATCCACAAACCACAGGCTGCTCATTTGTATTTGCGCTGGCCAGGACTTCGTAGAGGCGCTCAGCAGGGCTGGCGACGGGGAACCGTAGCACTGCCTGCGCATAGTTAGCGAATTCATAGTCACCGCCGTGGGATAGCTCACGCCTGTGCTGGATCGCCGGGTGGCACATCCAGTCCGATAGGGCAGGAAACCGATGTCCCGCCGAGTCCGCAGTATCCGTTTGGGTTCTTGGCCAGGTACTGCTGGTGATACTCCTCGGCGTAGTAGAAGCGCCGCGACGCATGATCGATCGGCCCGTCCAACGGAGCTATCTCCGTGGTGACCGCTCCGTATCCGGCGTCAGCAAGTGCGGACCCGTACCGTGTGGCGCTCTCGGCGGCCTGCGTCGCCTGACTCTCACTCGTCGCATAGATGGCCGAGCGGTATTGGCTGCCGCGATCGTTGCCCTGCCGCATGCCCTGAGTGGGATCGTGGCTCTCCCAGAACTGCACCAGAAGCTGCCCGTAGGTCACCTCACGAGGATCGAACACCACCAGCACGACCTCCGCGTGCCCGGTCTGCCCAGAGCACACCTCTTCATAGGTCGGATTGGGCGTGTAGCCCCCGGCGTATCCAACGGCGGTGGAATAGACACCGTTAACCTTCCAGAAGCCCCGTTCAGCGCCCCAGAAGCACCCCTCGCCAAACACCGCGGTGTCGAGCCCCTCCGGGAAGGGCGGCACGGTTGCGTGACCGTTGACGAAGTGCGTGCCGGATATCCGAATCGGGGTGGTACGCCCGGGCAGCGCGGCACCCTCCCCGACGATTGCCGACTTTCCCGGTGCGAGCCCGCCTTCGAGTCGCCCCAAGATCTGATCGCGAACGTTATTTACCCAAGAAGCCATGCCGCTGATGGTACGCCGCAGCACTCCACCAATTTGCTGGTCTAGCTGGGGTTTCCAGGTACACACAGGGTGAATTTTCGCGCATCGCGATTTGGAGCTATGATAACCGTCACACGCGAGATGCTGTGACTCATCTCACCGTGACGGTACTTGCGCAGGGTGACAGGAGGGCGGCGATGACGGCACAGTGGGCAGGGCACGAGTCGATGTCCACTTCCGGCTGGCAGTTGACCCCACGCTGCTACAACACCTCCTACCGCGTCGCGGCCTTCCGAGCGCTTGTCATCGCGCTCATCCTCGCCGCCGGCCTCGCGTTTCTCATCCTGATCTAGCCGGGAGTCTCGGCGATCCGCTTCGTCCGGCCAACATTGGGTGACCAAATAAGGATGCATGCGTCCTTGCTACGCGTTGCGCAATAGAGCAGGGTTGAATCGGTAGGCCGGCGCATCCGGTGCATCCGGTTTGGCCGTGTCTTCTCATGGAATGGATCTGCACACACGCGGATACGAAGCAAGCCGAAAGGAATCTCGTGGCTGAGTACACACTGCCCGATTTGGACTACGACTACGGAGCTCTGGAGCCCCACATCTCGGGACAGATCAACGAGCTGCACCACAGTAAGCACCACGCGGCCTATGTGGCGGGCGTCAATTCCGCTGTCGCCAAGTTGGAAGAGGCCCGCGAGACGGGGGACCACGCCGCGATCTTCCTCAATGAGAAGAACCTGGCCTTCCACCTCGGTGGTCACGTGAACCACTCGATCTGGTGGAAGAACCTGTCGCCCAACGGTGGCGACAAGCCCACCGGCGATCTGGCCGCCGCTATCGACGACCAGTTCGGCTCGTTCGACAAGTTCCAGGCGCAGTTCACTGCGGCGGCCAACGGTCTGCAGGGCTCAGGTTGGGCAGTGCTCGGCTACGACAGCCTGGGGCAGAAGCTGCTGACCTTCCAGCTGTACGACCAGCAGGCCAACGTCCCGCTGGGCATCATCCCGCTGCTCCAGGTCGACATGTGGGAGCACGCCTTCTACCTGCAGTACAAGAACGTCAAGGCGGACTACGTCAAGGCGTTCTGGAACGTCGTCAACTGGGCCGACGTGCAGGACCGCTACACCGCGGCCACCACGAAGACATCGGGCCTTATCTTCGGCTGATCTCGCTGTTTCGCTTGGGCCCCGGGTTTGTTACGAATCCGGGGCCCAAGTGTGTTATCGGCGTGTCCGCTAGCAATTGCGGGGCGACTCCGCGCATGGTAATTCTGGAATAAGCAGCGTCGCGCAGCGTGGATGTGGTGTCAGAGTGATTGCGAGCGTGACAGATATGACAACTAGTTCCGATCAGCCGATCGAGATCGCGCCCTTCCACGCGGGCGGATCGCTCAGGGGGTTCGTGGTGTGCGGCCGCTGGCCCGATTCCACCAAGGAATGGATGCAGCTGCTGATTGTGACAGTGCGCATCGCCACACTGCCCGGATTACTTTCCACCACAACGATTTTTGGCGCCCGCGAGGACCTGCCTGACGATCCCGCGCCCGGCATGGTCGGTTTGGTCGTCGCCGAAGGCACGGTGCTCGGGGAGTCGGCGGTCGCGCCCGGGCATTTTGCAGAACATCAACCACCGGCGTTGCTTATGCTCCATCCGCCATCCGAGACCAACCCCACACTGCCGGAATGCCTTGGTGCAGCCTCGGGTTGCCTGCTTCTTCCCGGATTGCCACACCTGGGGCTAGAGCATCGAGCCGCATGGGTTGAGGCCGAGTCAGACGGCACGGTGACATCGGTGGTGAGTCGGGTAGGCATCGATCCCATCAGCGATCCCGACACGGCCGTGTTGGCCATGTTGCTTGCCGCGTAAAGGAATTCGTCGACTCGACTTCCACCACTACCGGCCATGGCGCCGCATACCCGTTCTTCTGCTTAGGTTTTCGATCCGGCACCGCCGTGCCCACGATGCGGGCCGAGAGTAGGCATCCCCAAAGTCGCGATCACCATTACTCGCGCCAAACAGCCATTCGGCGAACCGGTTACGTTCGGTGCGCGAGGCCTCGACAACCGCCCCGAGCACGATCCGTCAGCCGCCGCCAGTGACAACACGGCATTCCTGGGCGAGCTCGGCAACCATTCCCACACTGATGACAATGCGGCCTGAACTGCGCTGGCATTGATCGATCGCGCGGGCGGGCGTCCGACCCATGCCGGCCCCAGTTCACGGTCCCTCCGTCGCCGTCGAACACGCCCCCCGGGGCCATACTCCTCAAACGGCCCCATCGCCCTCCGAGCAGGTTTGGCATTCCCCGGCTCCGGGAGTTGGATTCGGTGCACGAACAACGCAAACCACCGCCCTAAACCAGCGACCGCCCGCACGACTCGTTTCCCCTCCCTGGCGATCATTTCCTCAAAATTTAGGCCGAGCTCGGTGACACGACAATGCCGACCGCCGCCGCCCCGCCAGCGACCATCGGTGGAACCACGCGCTGCTGGGCTCTCCGACAGGCACGGTGTGCGCTGAAACGGGCACGTTCCCCGCGGGACCCAGCCGCACCGGTCACTTCCGTCACATCTGCTCCAGGACGTGACCGCGACACCCGTCGCGATCTCGGTTTGGGAGGGTCTTCGGCGGCTCTGACGGGGCGTTGGACGGCGGTGGCAGACCACACGCTCCCATAGTTGCTGTGATCTTGCTCACAGCTCACCGCCATGGATTTACCGCTGGTCAGAGGGGATGCCCTGCTGACGGGCACGCTTGCCGTCAACGTTCCACTATTAAAACGTTACCTATGCGCGGCGATTCCCGCCATAATCGCTAGCTGCAGTTATCGTCACGGACATGACATCGTGCCAGGTCAGCGCGGCGTGCGCGGAGAAGACGCGGTGCCGGTGCCAGTAGCAACTCAGCAGGTTATACAGCCAGACACTGTGCCCGGCCGACTTAGGAAACGAATGCGACCTCTCCGCACGGCCCACACCGGAGTCTCCGAGCCATCGCCCTGGGGATTCATCAATCATTTGCCTGAGAACGAAGATTCCCAGATCGTCCCGAATATTGGACGCTGCACGAATGTGCCTGAGCTAGCAGGTTTGGATTACCGAACATCATGTCCATCCGCGGCGAACTTGATGGTTGCGCTTGGCTGCAGGCAAAACTAAGGTTACGATAGGCAGCAAATACGTCCCCCGAATTAGCAACTTTATCTGTTTGTGGAGGTAAGGCTCGATGAGCACCACGTTCACCGCACGTTTGAATCGGTTGTTCGACACCGTGTACCCGCCCGGGCGCGGCCCCCACACCTCTGCCGAGGTGATCGCGGCCCTGCGTTCCGAGGGCATCACGATGTCCGCGCCGTACCTGTCGCAGCTGCGATCAGGTAACCGCACCAACCCTTCGTCGGCGACCATGAAGGCGCTCGCGAACTTCTTCCGGATCAAGCCGGCGTACTTCACCGACGATGAGTACTACGAGAAGCTCGACCAGGAACTGACCTGGCTCGCCAACATGCGCGATGAGGGTGTCCGTCGAATCGCGGCCCGCACCGTGGGGCTGTCTGTCGAGGCACAGGACCGCATCACGCAGGCCGTCGACGAATACCGTCGCCAAGAAGGTCTCGACAGCTAGTCCGCTTCTCGCCTGACCGGTCCACTCGGGGAAGGACCGGTCAGTTTGGCGTTCACCGCTCATCGAGCTGGCGGCGTACGCACGGAGGGACGGCGATGTACAACTTAAGAACGACGTTCGGCACGCACCAGCCTGCGGTACTCAGTGGCGATCGCGAGAATCCATTCGCGATCGGAGTATCCGTCAGGCTGGTGTAGCCATTCCGGGCCCGGGAAGTTTTCTTTCGGATCACCTTCGGTAAGAATCCATTTCACCACCGCGTGGGCCTGCGCGTCCGGTGGTACGTCGAGTCTCACCGGTTCTGCTCCGAGCTCGATATCGCCCTCGCCCTCCGATTCGGGGTCTAGCCCCTGGGCGTGCATCGCCTCCAGGAAGAGCGCATCGGAGATGTAGGCCATGCGGTCTGCCACCTGGAACGCCAGCGGTCCACGCGGACGCACTCCGATGGCCGCGTCCGGCTGACGCTTCTTGATGTCGTTGTACAACGGAGCCAATACGAACATCTCGCGTCGAGCGACCAGCCACGTCTCGAAGGTCGGCAATAGCGATCCCACCGCCACCATCGCCATTGCACAACCTATCAACGTCGCCGCGGTCCCGATCGTCACGTACTCCGAATTGGCCACGGCGACACCGGCCACCACCAAGACGGCCAGTACCAGCAGGCTGATCCCGACGGTGAAAAGGAACAAGGCGCGACCCCGACGGCTGCGATTCGAATAGGCCATCCCCGCCCACAGCACCACCGACAGGGCAACGGCGATGTACAGCATCGGGATGAGCCAGGCTGTGCCAGAGGCGAATCCACCCAGATCGTGCTTGAGAAACTCGCGGGGCGTCATCTCGGGCTGCGGACCACGGGAAAAGAAGACGGCAAGGCTGGCGCCGGCGATCACGGCCGCGGCCAGGTACTGCCAGCGCGCCCATCGCCTGTTGGCCGCCGCGGTGCGGCTGGCGGACATGCTGGTGATCATCACGCAGCTGCCCGCCGCGCAGGCCGTCAGCGCGGCCTGGCTTACCGCCACCGAGATATTGGGCCAGCCCAGCGAACTGTCCACAAGAATTGTCAGCGGCTCCCAGTTCAGCGCCGACACCAGCGCCAGGCTCCCCAGCGCAACGATCATTCCGGTGCTCACCGGGGATTGTTTGTGGACGAGCACCCACCCGATGCGCAAACCCGTCGCCATACCCAGCAGCCCGGCAATCACCCAGGCGATCACCCAAAGGCCTCCCCGAGCCTCACCTGAACAATGGAAGCGCGGTCTGAGGGCAGCCGGCCAAGCCGGTAGAGCAACAACGCCGCGAAGTCCTCGGCTTCTTGTTCGGCCTCCATCCCGGCCGCACCCATGCATCCGGTGCGCTGGGACAGCATGTATGCGATGAGGTCGTCGCTGGCAAATTCTGCTTCGTCCCTAGCCATTTCAGCCACCGAGATGCCCTCATGCCGCAGCACCACATGCCCAAGTTCATGGGCGAGCGTGCGATCCCAGGTGGGCAGGCCGCGCTGGATGATGAAGATGTCTTCGTTCTCGTACTGGCGCCATTGACCGCACACCCCGGGCGGTAGATCAGCCGAGATGATCTCGATCGACCGGTCCCGATCGCGACCGACGGCCTCCACGAGTGCGGTCAGCGTCACCTCGCCCTTGCGCGGGGCCAGATCCAGCACAGCGTTGACGGCGTCGGTCACACGACGGCCTGCGCCCATGTGCGTCTCCCCTCAACACGTGCCTTCCCGAACAGCCCCCTTTCGGGGTGCTGTATCGATTCTCCCCTACTCCAGGAAGCGGGCGGCAGCGGAGGCACGCACGGTATGCCCGGCCTTGGCTTGCCGGTATCCGATGGCGCCCCCCACGAAGGTCATCATCGCGATACCCACGGCACCCGGAATGGCCACCGCGGCGATCTCGGACGTCTTCGTGAGTCGGAGGTAGTCGCCGTAGCCGGTACGCGGCGCAATGGTCTGGGCGGCGACGAACTGCTCGATCGGCTTCGTGGCGGCCTCGGGTTGCTTGGACCCACCAGCGGTCACGACGGCGTCGCCGCCCCGGCCACCCTCGGCCTGCTTGATGGTCACAACCGGCGGCGCCGGCGGCACGACCGGCGCTATGGCCGGCGGCGCGGGTGGTGCCGCGATCGCGACTGCGGGAGCCTTGGGCGTGAGCACCGTCGGCGGCGCTATGGGCCCGGTGTGAATACCGGGGTTTCCGCCCGGGGTCCGGGTGCCGGCCGCGCCACCGAACGACGGCGTGGCCGGGTTCGGGGCGCCACCGATATCAGGAAGCCCGGGCAGCGTGATCACGTGGTCGTCGGATTCATGCTCGTGCGCCGATCCGCCCCCGGCGCCCGCCTCGTGCGTCGATCCACCGCCGGTACCTGGCGTGTGCGTCGACGTACTCGGCTTTTTCTTCCAGATGACAATGGTGCGTCCACCCATGTTGATGGTGACGCCCGGAACTCTGGGTTCCTCGGACGACGTCTCGTGTCCTGTTGGTGCAGAGCCCGAAGCGGGGGTGTCCGCCGTACCCGTCGCACCCGGTGCGGTCGCGTTGTGCGGAGAGGTCGCGGTGTCGGCCTTAGGCGTCGTGGCGGTCTGCGTCTTCGGGGCCATCGCACCGGCGACGGAGCCCAAAGCGCCCTTCAACGTCGGTGACGTTTCGGTGTGAGCTGTTGTGCCGCTGGTGCTTTCAGCAGTGGGTGCCGTGCCGTTCGGGGTATGAACACCCGCCGCGCCACCCGAATGCGGAAGGGTTATCTCGGGGCCGCCACCGATCCCCACGCTGGACGTACCGCCAGAGGAGCCGGGGGTGCTGGTGCTCGAATCATGGCTGCCCGCCGCATTGTCGGACGATTTGCCATTGGCGCCGGCAGACCCGGGCTTGGGAACGTTCGCCCCGGGGCCCTTGTCTTTGCCTTTGTCCTTGTCGCCGGCGGAGGAATCGCTGCTACTACCGCCCGCAGCACCTTCCGATCCAGCGCCGCCGTGCAGGCTTTTACCGAAGCTCGGGGACGAGGGCGCGTTGCGCGTGCCGCCGCTGCCTGGTCCACCGCCTCCGCCGACTCCGCCACCGAGCAGGCCGCCAGTGATCTTGTGGATCGCGCCACCCAAGCCATGGTCGTGGTCGCTGTCACCACCTGAACCACCGCCGGGCTTTGCATCCGCAGCCGGGGTCGATACGGCGAAAACCCCGAATCCCCCCATGAGCGTCCCCGAGCTGAGCACCGTCACCACAGCAGCGCGCGCCGAAGCACGCTTCAGCTGCTGGCTCCGCCTACTCTGCTTTGCTCGATGTCGCCCCACGGCGATCAGAATGCCGGGAATTTGCTCGGAGGTCAAATATCTATCGCAAATTGTGGGCCCTTTCACCTTATGTTCGCCATATACCACCCGAATGGGGACTTCTAGAACTTCGCTGGCGACTGCCGGGGACCTTTGCAGCGTGCGGCGCGACCACCTAAATACGCGGCCCCATCCGCACGGGGCCAGCGCGGGTCGGCGCGCTAGGGTTAGCGCCACACTCGCAACGCGATGAACGGAGGCCGCTGGGATGGGTTTTCTCACCAGCCGCAAGAGCCGCTCGACGAAACGCGCCGAGGCTCGGGCTCTGAAGGCGAAGGCCAAGCTCGAAGCCAGATTGGCGGCGCGCAACGACCGGCGACGGATGCTCATGCAGGCGCGCTCGGAGTCCGCCGCCCGGCGCGACTCGCGCAAGACGGAGCTCGCGACGTTGAAGGCTCAGCGGCAAATCGCCCAGGACCAGCTCAGGGCGGTGCGCGAGGGCAAGCTGCTCTCGCCGACCCGGATCAAACGCACCCTCACGGTGGTGCGGCTGCTAGCCCCTGTGCTCCTGCCGGTGTTGTACAAAGGGGCCATCGCGGTTCGCGGGGTGCTGGATCAGCGCCGCGCCGATCGCCTTGGCATACCGCTGGCAGAGCTTGGTCAGTACTCAGGATTCGGAGCGGAGCTGTCGGCCCGTATCGCCGGCGCTGAGCAGTCCCTCCAAGCCGTACTCGACCGTGCGCCCAAGGACGCGGAGACCAAGAAGTTCACCTCGGCAGTCCGTGCGCGGCTGGAGGAGTTGGGTACCGCAGTGGGGGCCTCCGAGCACATGCCACCGACCCGCAGGCGCGCTGCCCATGCCGCCATCGCCCGCGAGCTCGACGGCATCGACGCAGATCTACTTGCCCGACTCGGAGTGAGGTAATCCATGCGGTTGTTTCCTCGACTGATCGCGGCGTCGACCGCGGCGGCCGCAGCGCTACTGACGCTCGCCATTCCGGCGTCCGCCCACGTGCGCGTGACCACGGACAACACCGCCCGCGGCGGCTACGCGACGCTGGAGTTCTCGGTTCCCAACGAGTCCCAGAGCAAGGCGCTGACCACCGAGTTGACCGTCCAGCTGCCCGATGCCGGTTCGGCGAGCACCGAGCTACTGCCGGGCTGGACCAGCACCGTGGATCGGGACGCCGGTCAAGGCACGGTCCGGTCGGTGACATGGAAGGCCGTCCCGGGTAACGGGATTGGGCCCGACCAGTTCGCACTGTTCCGGGTACGCGTCAAGCTTCCCGATACCGAGTCGGTGGTCTTCCCCGCAACACAGACATATGCCGACGGCCAAGTCGTCAGGTGGGATCAGCGGGCCCAGCCCGATGGCACCGAGCCGGAGCACCCCGCACCCACACTCGACCTAACACAGAGCAAGGCCGACCACGATGGACACTCGGCGCACGCACCTCAGGTGTCGGCAACCCATGATTCCGGGCAGAACGCGGCACATCCGGACAAGACGGCCCGCTGGTTCGGCGGGATCGGTCTGGTCCTCGGTGCTGTCGCGCTCGTGCTCGCGGTGACAAATCGGCGGAGGCAGCAGTGATGACGGTTCTACGCAAGTCGGTGTCCGTGTTCTTGTCGGCCTTCATTGTGTTGGGGCTGGGCCTGGCATTGCCGGGTGTGGCGGCGGCACACGCCGTCAAGGTGTCCTCCGATCCGGCCGAGAACGCCGTGTTATCCGGGACTCCCGCGCAGGTCAGCGCCACCTTCAACGAGCCGCTGCAGAAGCGTTTTTCCGCGCTGACGATCATCGGGCCGGATGCCAAGACCGACCAGTGGCAGGCGGGCGATCCGCTGGTGTCCGGTGCGACGATCTCGGTCGGTATGAAGCCGGGAGCACCCGCCGGAAAGTACACGGTGAACTTTCGTGTGATCTCCGAGGACGGGCATCCGGTCGACGGATCCTGGCAGTTCACCATCACCGGCTCGGGTGCACCCGCCTCCGCGGGCGCCCCGGCGATGTCGCAGCAGCCGTCGGGCACGAGTTCTCCCGCTCCGGCGCCTTCGGCGAATCCGACCGACGGCGACCTGCCCATGTGGCCATTTGTCGTGGCTGTGGTGGTCTCGGTGGGTGCGGCACTCATCTGGACTCAGCGTCGTCAGTCGTAATCCGCGAGGGGGCCCACTGGCCTTTTTCCGGTGTGACGGCATGATGGACAACGGCGGGGCGGCAGAGATTCGGGTGTGAGCCGCCCATCGTGGCCGCGAGCGCGCCACGAACACCCAGGACGACCGAAACTTGCGAAGGAGCAGGCGCATGGCGGACCAGGACAATTCGGGTAACGAGCCCAACCAGACACCGGAGAAGCCGGCTGGCGGCGAGGCACCAAAGCCCGCGACACCGGCTCGCCCCGCGAAGGCCGCGAAACGTCCAGCAGCCAAGCGCGCGCCTGCAAAACGGCCCGCTGGTTCGTCGGCACCGCCGAAGTCGGGTCCCAAGGCCGAACCCGGGTCCGGCACAGCCCCCGCCCCGAAGCCGCCCGCCGCACCGAAGCCCGCCAAACCGGAGCAGCCCGCCGAGGCAGCAGCACCAGCATCCGAGGCCCCCAAGCCCGCCGCCCCACCGGTACCGAAACCTGCGCCAGTGGCGGCACCCGCACCTACACCCAAGCCCGCGCCCGCGCCGACCCCTGAGCCCGTTGTCGAGGCCCCCAAACCGGAGGCGCCCGCACCGGCACCCACGCCTGAACCTGCCCAGCCCGACCTCGCGGCGGCTGCCCGGGAGGCTGCCGCGCAAGCGAAGTCGGCGGTCGATTCGGCGCCGCCACCGATTCCCGGCCCGGCACCTGAAGCGGGCCGGCAATCACCGAACCTGAAAATCGCATTCGGTGCCGCGTTCGCGATTTTCGTCGTGTTGCTGCTTCGGCGCCGGCGTCGCCGCGAGGACTCCGTCGAACTGGACTGATCGGCTCCGGTTCCGCCGTCACGAGAAGAGGGCTTGACCCTCACGTCACGGGAGGCCACACAGTGTCGGACGTGAACGAAGACACAAGTGGACCAAACCTGGTGACGGTGGGTCGGGTATCCGATCTGACCGGCCTCTCGGTCCGGACACTGCACCACTTTGACGAGATCGGCCTCGTGGTGCCCAGTGCCCGCACCCCGGTCGGCTACCGCGGATACACCGATACCGACTGCACTCCGCAGACGCAGCTGCGCCTCACCGAAATGTATGTCGCTGACGATCGATTCCGGGCGTACTACGACGGCGCCAAGCCCGGTCTAGCGCAATGGCTACGAGATGTCGTGATTGCCTATGCGCCAGAGCCGGCAGCGGCGCCTGACGAATAAGCTTGGGGCATGACGACAGCACCGATCACGCCCCGCCCGACCGCCGACCTGGGAGATGAGCTCGGCATCGACATGGCCAGTTGCGATCTTCAGCTCGCGCAGTTCGGCGCGCGGCCGGTATTCGCCGGGGTCATCACCACGGTGCGCTGCCACCATGACAACGCTCTATTGAAATCCATTCTCTCAGAGCCTAGTTCGGGTGGTGTGCTGGTGATCGACGGCGGCGGATCGCTGCATTGCGCGCTGGTCGGCGACATCATCGCGGGGATCGCCGTCGACAGCGGATGGTCGGGTCTGGTGATCAACGGAGTGGTTCGGGACAGTGCCGAGCTGGCCACCATGGACATCGGCATCAAGGCCCTCGGCACCAACCCGCGAAAGGGCAGCAAGACCGGCGCCGGGGAGCGCGATGTCGTCGTCAGCTTCGGCGGCATCGACTTCACGCCGGGGGCGATCTGTTATGCCGACCATGACGGCGTTGTCGTGGTTCCTGCCTGATGTCGGTGCGGAGGCTGGCCGAGGCGCTGCGGGGGGCACCCGTACCGCTGGCCGCGGTCGACTTGGACGCGGTGCGGACCAACGCCGCGTCGCTGATCGCCGCCGCCTCCGGTCTACCCATCAGGGTGGCCAGCAAGTCGATACGCAGCACCGCGCTGATTCGAAAGTTTTTGGAGATACCAGGCTTTCGAGGGGCGCTCGCCTTCACCCCCGCGGAGGCCGTGCATCTCGCCGATGCTGGCATAGACGATCTGCTGATCGCCTACCCCAGTGTCGACCGGGGAGCCCTGGCCACGGCGGCCCGGCATCGCTCAGTCATCCGCCCTTTGATCGACTCCGCCGACCACGTGAATCTGCTCGCGGCGATCTCGCAGGAGACCAACGCACCAATCCCGGTGTGCCTGGATGTCGATGCCGGGTGGCGTCCCCTCAACGGCCCGCTGCACCTGGGGCCTAAGCGATCACCGGTGCACACCCCCGAGCAGGCGGCCGCTCTCACCGATCTGGTGTGCGCCACCCCCGGGCTGCGGCTGGCTGCTGTGATGGCCTACGACGGGCAGATCGCCGGCGTGGGCGACATCGTCCCGGGAAACCCGTGGTACCAGTTGGCGGTTCGCGGCATGCAGGCGTCCTCGCTGCGCGACCTCGGCCAGCGTCTCCCCCGGGTGCTGAACGCGGTCACCGCGCGGTTGTGTGCCGCCGGGGCACCGCCGCTCGAGCTGGTGAACTCCGGAGGTACCGGCAGCCTAGCCCGGATCGCGGGACTGGGATTCGCCACCGAATTGGCGGCCGGGTCGGGCTTCTTCGCTCCGGCCCTTTTCGACAACTACCGCAGTCTGCGGCTAGATCCAGCCGCCGCGTTCGCGTTGCCGGTGGTGCGCAAACCGGCACCCGAGCTGGCCACGGTACTGGGCGGTGGGTACATAGCCAGTGGCCCCGCCGGGGCGAGTCGCGTGCCGGAGCCCTCGTGGCCCAAAGGTTTGTCCTTTGACCCATCCGAAGGTGCCGGGGAGGTTCAGACGCCGTTGCGCGGCGCGCGGGAGCTGGAGATCGGCGATGTGGTGTGGTTCCGGCACGCCAAGGCCGGCGAGCTCTGCGAACACTTCACCGAACTGCAGCTCGTCGAGGACGGTCAGCATGCGGGATCGGTGCCCACCTACCGCGGCGAGGGAATGATGTTCCTGTGAGCGAGTGGCACAACTGGAGTGGTCAAACATCTTGTGCACCAGGACTAGTGGTACGCCCACGGTCCGAGGAGGAGCTGGCATTCGCCCTCAGACGTTCTGCCGGGCGGACGGTACGGCCGGTCGGTTCATCGCATTCCTTCACCGAGCTGTGTGTCACCGACGGCGTGCAGGTGGACATCTCGGAACTGCGGCAACTGATATCGGTGGACGAGCAAGACCGGGTGCGGGTCCAGGCCGGCATCACCCTGCATGATCTGAACCGCAGGCTGTTGCGGCACGGACTGGCCCTGCCGAACCTCGGCGATATCGACGCCCAGACACTCGCCGGGGCCGCTGCTACCGGAACTCACGGGACGGGCCTGCGATTCGGCAATATCTCGCAGACCATCGTTTCGATGCGAATCATGACTGCCGACGGCACTACTCACGAGATCGCCGGTGGTGATGAGTTGCGCGCCGCACGGATCTCATTGGGTGCGCTGGGAGTGGTCACCGAGTTCACCCTGCAATGTGTTCCGGCCTTCCGACTGCACCGCCGTCAATCCGTGCACGATCTCGACACTGTGCTGGCCGATCTGCCCACATTGCTGGCCGATACCGATCACCTTGAGCTGTACCTCTTTCCGCACACACGAAGGGTCTTGCTGCTGGAGTCGACACGCACGCAGGAGGATCCCTGGCCTCGCCATCCGGTGCGGCATTGGGTGGAGCGCGATCTGGTAGAGAACGGCGCGCTCGGCGCGCTGATGTGGGCGGCCGGGCGTGTGCCTGCTGCCGCCCCGTACATATCGAAATTCGTTGCCGATCTTGCTGGTTCCAATGAGTCGCAGGATGAGAGCGCTGCGGTGTTCGCGAGCCCCCGCAAGGTGAAGTTCACCGAGATGGAGTACTCGCTGCCACGGGAGAATGCCCGCGACGCCATCCAGACCGCCCTGGCCACCATTGAGCAGAACCGTCATCTGGTGGCCTTTCCGTTGGAGGTCCGCTTCACCCAAGCCGATGACGCGCTGCTGGCACCGGCCTATGGCCGCGAAAGCGTCTATCTCGCAGTGCATCAGACGATTCACGGTCCGTGGGAGTCGTACTTCCACGATCTCGAACCCATCCTGATCGGGCTGGGTGGCCGCCCACACTGGGGTAAGCGGCACACCCTCACCGCCGCGCAGCTGAGCGAGCGCTATCCGGAATGGCGGACATTCCAAGAGGTCCGCGCACGGTTCGACCCCGAGGGCGTGTTCAGCGGCGAATACCTGGACAGGCTCCTCGGCCCGATCAGCCCCTGAACCAGGGCGGCGGTGTCGGGGCCAGAGCGCCGTCAGGCTCACCTACCGCATGGGACGTCCCGGGGGGTTCACTGTCCCCGACGAAGCCGGCGGTCCAGTCCGCACCGGACGGCCATTCGTCCGTGGCGGGCGCATCCTCAACGGCGGAGGGCCAGTTGTGTCGTCCCACGATGCACTCCATCCCGTGACCACGATGGTCATCTGGTTACGTAATGTACCCAAATGCAGTGAGGTGCGCGAGGTGCGGGATTCAACCCCGGCACGCTGCGACGCTACCCGTGGCCACTCCAGCGCGGGGCGCGACGTTCGGTAAACGCACGCGGGCCCTCGGCCGCATCCGGCGAGCCCATGAGCCGCAGGTGATCGCTCGTCTCCCGCGCCGCCACCTCGGCGGGCGACATCCCCGTCATCTGCGCGTCCCATAGCAGCCGTTTGGTCCGCGCCGCAGACTGCGGTGCGACATTGGCCGCGATGTCGCGAGCCATCTCCAGCGCGGCGGCGAGCACCTGTTCGGCGGGCAGACATCTGTTGGCCAGACCCGTCTCGACAGCCCTGCGGGCCGAGAATGTCGTACCGGTGAGCAGTAGTTCGGCCGCCACCGCCGTACCCACCAACCGCGGTAACGTCCAGTGCGCCATGGCATCCGGCGCCACCCCGAATCTCACCTGAGGTATCGCGTAGCGACCTTCCTCGGCGAGGATGCGGATGTCGGCGTGCAGCGCCAATGTCATCCCGATACCGATGGCATGCCCGTTCACCGCGGCGATCACGGGAGTGCTCAGCTCGAAGGCGGCCGGCCGCACCGGTGACGCCGAAAAGTCGGCATTGTCCGGGGCGGCAAAGGTCTCCGCACCCGCCGAGATCTGAGCTCCACTGCAGAATGCGGGCGCAGTGCCCGTCAGCACGATGACACGCACGGCCCGGTCATCATCGAGCCGCCGATAGGCCGCGCCGAGCGCACGACCCACTTCGGCCGTGAAGGCGTTGCGTGTCCCCGGGCCGTGCAGGGTGAGCGTCGCCACCCCATCGGCGATGTCGGTCAAGAGCTCGGTCAGGTCATCACCCCGCAGCGGGTCATGGCCCGACCGTACATCGGCATCACGGGGCCGGATTCTCCTGGTGAGCTGAGCCGAGCGCATAGACTCAATGGTCGTGGCCAAACGATTGACTCGCTCTGAGGCTCAGGCTCAGACAAAGGCCCGACTCGTGGAGTCCGCGACTCAGCTTTACTTGCAGCAGGGATTTGCGGCAACGTCGAATGAACAAGTGGCCGAAGATGCCGGCTACAGCCGTGGCGCCGTGTACTCGAATTTCCCGAGTAAAGAGGCCTTGGCGCTGGAGGTCATCGATCGGCACACCGAACAAGTTCTGGAAAGCTCGCGCCAAGCGCTTGGCGAAGGTTCTTCAGGGATTCGCCTTGAGAAGTTTCAGGACTGGATTGAGCAATCACTCAGTGACACCGGCTGGGCCCTGCTGAAGATCGAGCTCGCCTTGGTTGCCCGGCGCAATTCGACGCTGAACGAGGAACTGGCGGCCCGCGACAAGACCATGCTGGACCACGTTGCCGGCGTGATCGCGCAGCTCGATGACGATCTCGAACTTCCCGAGGCGAGCCTGCAGGACCTCGCCCGCCTGTGCGTCGCAGTCGGGCAGGGAGTGGCCATCGACAGCATCAAAGACCCCTCGTCGACTACCGACTGGACCGAACGACTCCTGGCCGCCGTACAACGGCTGTTGCCCATGCGGCCAATGCTTCCCATGCTGATCGCCGCGAGCGCGAATCAGGCTGCACTCGAACAGGAATAGCGTCCGTGAACCTTGGGCCACGACCGCGAACGGCTGGAGTCGACGGGCAACACCCGGCCGTTCTGCAGCAATCATCTAGCCGTTAATGGCCACCGGTGCGGTCTCGGCTGCGGCCTTCTTCCTGCCGAAGCGCATGCCCTCGGCGATCCGGCTACGCCGCATCATCCCGACGTCGTAGGCGTAGTTCTGCTTCAAACGCCACGGGTGCTTGTTGCCCTGCTTGGGCAGTTCTTCCAGCGCGCGCAGCACGTACCCCGGGGTGAAGTCCATGAACGGCTGCTTCTCGAGCGTCTCGTCGGCGAGCTCCGGAACCGCCGTGACATAGCCGTTCTCGTCCATGTAGTTCAGCAGCCGGCCGACATACTCAGACACCAGGTCCGCCTTGAGTGTCCATGAGGCGTTGGTGTACCCGATGGTGAACGCCATGTTCGGGATGCCGGTGAGCATCGCACCCTTGTACACGGTCTGCGCGGGCAGATCCACGGGCACACCATCGACCGTCGGGATGACGCCGCTGAAGAACTTCAGGTTCAAACCCGTCGCGGTGATGATGATGTCGGCGTCGAGATGCTTGCCTGACTTGAGCTTGATGCCCGTCTCGTCGAACGTCTCGATGTGATCGGTGACGATGTCGGCCTTGCCCTTGCGGATCGTCTTGTACAGGTCACCGTTGGGCACCACGCAGAGGCGCTCGTCCCACGGGTTGTACTTGGGGCCGAAGTGGGTCTTGTAGTCGTAGCCCTTGGGCAGCTGAAGTTTGGCCTGCTGCATAATGATCCGCCGCGCAGCCTTCGGGAACTTGCGGCTGGCCTGGTAGCTGAAGATCAGCTGGCCGATGTTGATCCACCTCGCGATCGGGTAGGCCACCTTGGGCGGCAATATCTTTCGCAGGCCGTTGATGATCGGGTTCTCGTTCGGCAGCGACAGGATGTAGGTGGGCGAGCGCTGCAGCATGGTGATGTGTCCGACATCGGGCGCCATCGCCGGAACCAGGGTCACCGCGGTGGCGCCAGAGCCGATCACCACGACTTTCTTGCCCTTGTAATCGAGGTCCTCGGGCCAGTGCTGCGGGTGGATCACGGTGCCCTTGAAGTCGGCGACGCCCGGGAACTCCGGTGAGTAACCCTGGTCGTAGTCGTAGTAGCCGGTGCAGCAGAACAGGAAGGAGCAGGTGTACTCGACGGTCTTACCATCAAGATCCACCTGAACGGTCCACTGCTGGGTCTCGGTGGACCACGCCGCCCCGACGACCTTGTGTCTATACCGGACGTGTCCGTCAATGCCGGAATTGGCCGCGGTCTTGTGCACGTAGTCGAGGATGGAAGGGCCGTCCGCCAGGGTGCGGCTGTCGTTCCACGGTGAGAAGCGGAAGCCCAGCGTGTACATGTCCGAATCGGACCGGATACCTGGGTACTTGAATAGATTCCAGGTGCCGCCCATATCGTCGCGGGCCTCGAGCACTGCATAGGTCTTGGACGGGCAGCGGTTCTGAATGTGCCAGGCCGCGCTGATGCCGGAGATGCCGGCGCCGACGATGAGCACGTCAAAGTGTTCGGACATGCCGCGATGCTACCGCTTACGGATCGGGGAGAAAAGTAAAGTTAGACCCTTGCGGTGGCACCCACACTGTGCCGACGACGCCGCAGGTCAGGGCCCTCCGGCGCTGGTGAACACGTACTCGGACCAGTCCGGACGCCGGATGGCGTGCCAGTACTCGGGCAATCGCCAGGGGCTGACGGTGTGTATCTCGCCGTCCGCGTTCTTGAAGTAGGAGTGTTTGACGGCAGGGTGCGACCACACCATCTTCTTGATCTGCTCCTGCGTGCGCCGATGCCACTCGGCCGCCGCCCGTGGCTTCGGCTCCATCGCCAGGGTGCTGTCGGTCGCCAGGTGTTCCAGGCATTGCGTGATGTACCGCATCTGCAGTTCGGACTGGAAGATCAGGCTCCCACCGTGGGCCAGGTGCGTTCCCGGGCCGTAGAGAATGAAGAAATTGGGGAACCCCGGAACGGTGATGCCGCGATGCGCGTAGGGCCGTTCCCCCCACATGCTGCGCAGCTCGACGCCGCCGCGTCCCGTGATCCGCATCGGCCACAGCACCTCGGTGGCCCGAAATCCCGTGGCGTACACGATCACATCGGCGGGGTGGACCGCACCGTCCACGGTGACGACGCCGTCCGGCTCGATTCGGTCAATCGGTGTGCGCACCAGCGCGACATTGCCGCGCCGGAGGGTTCGTAACCAGCTGCCGTTGTCCTGGAGCGTGCGCTTACCCGTGGCCGGGTAGTCGGGCAACACCTGAGCAAGCAGCTGTGCGTCACCCTCGACCTGCCGGGTTATCCAGTCGGTGAACATCATTCGTGCGGCGGCGTTGATCCCGCTCACCGCGTAATCCTGGTCGGGGTAGTCGGGATCGATCTCGGCTGCATCCAGCCCCTTGTCCGCACCGGGCCACATGAGCAGGAACCGGTACCAGCGCCCGTAGAACGGCAGATACCTCATGGCCCACCGCACGCCGGCCTCGACGCGGTCGTGGTACATGACATTGGGGAACATCCATTGCGGGGTGCGCTGGAAGACGCTCAGGTGCTCTACGGTCTCGGCGATGGCCGGCGCGATCTGGAATCCGCTGGCGCCAGCCCCGATAAGAGCGACGCGCTTCCCGGCCAGATCTACGGAGCCGTCCCACCGCGCGGAGTGAAAGGCAGGGCCTGCGAAGGTCCCGGCACCGTCGAAGTGCGGGATGCTGGGACGGTTGAGCTGGCCCACCGCACTGATGACGGCTCGGGCCGCAAGCTCCTGTATCGCACCCTCTTTCGTGCGTACCCGGATGCTCCAGTGCCCGTGTCGTTCGTCCCAGCTTGCCGACTCGACCTCGGACTCCCATCGCACATGCTCACCGAGACCGCGTCTGTCGACAACCTCCTGAAAGTAGTCGCGTAGCTCGGGCTGTTGGGCAAAGTAGTGACTCCAACGGTCGGTCGGCTCGAAGCTGTAGCAGTAGAAGTGATTCGCGACGTCCACACGAGCACCCGGGTATGTGTTCTCCCACCAGGTTCCGCCGGGGCCTGCGTTCTTCTCGACGATAGTGAAGGGGATGTTGGCCTGCACGAGCCTGATTCCGGCCAAGATCCCCGACTCACCGCAACCGATCACGACGACGGGCAAGCTGTCCGTCTGCCCCGAATCCAGCGGTGTGGCGCGTCGCGGATCGACGCCCTCCAGATCGAGTTCCTCCAGAACCAACGGCCGGTAGTGTTCGGGAACCTCTTCGCAGGCCGTCCAATTCATCATCTCCCGCACGACGTCGATATCCAGTGGCGCCGGCTCCGGGCATCCCCGATCGCGATAGTCCACGAGCACCGCGAGCGCCACCTGCCGGGCCCTCGCCTTGTCCTCCTCGGACATGAAGCCCTGGACTTCGTTGAGGAAGGTGGCCGCCTGCTTGAACTCCCGGATGTACCGCGGATCGCCCGTGATGTGCACTAGTGACAGCAGCAGCGTCGGGATGCTGACATCCTCCAAGGCAGCGACGATCTCCTGCGTAGAGGTGAAAAAGGGTTGCCCAGCATAGCGGTTGCGCACGGTGTCTACCCGAGGTAGTTCGCAGGCAGGGACACCACACCGTTGATCCACCCCGACCTGAACCGGGTGGGCTCGCCGGTCGGCATCAGATCCGGCAGCCTGTCGGCCATGGCGTCGAACATGATGCCGATCTCCAGCCGGGCGAGGTTGGCGCCGAGGCAGTAGTGAATTCCGTGACCACCGAAGGCGAGGTGCGGGTTGGCGTCGCGCCCGATGTTGAAGGTGAACGGGTCGTCGAACACTTCCTCGTCGAAGTTGGCCGATGCGTAGAACATTCCCACGCGCTGGCCCTTCCGGATCCGCACACCTCCGAGATCGACATCCTGCAGCGCGGTGCGCTGGAAGGCGATGATGGGGCTGGCCCAACGGATGATCTCGTCGGCGGTGGTGTGCGGGCGCCGTTCCCGGTACAGCTCCCATTGCGCGGGGTTGTCGGCGAAGGCCAGCACGCCGTGCGTGATGGCGTTGCGTGAGGTTTCGTTGCCCGCGACCATGAGTTGGATGACGAAGTAGGCGAACTCCAGTGGGGTGAGCGGGCGATCGTCGTACGCGCCCTGAACGAGACCGGTGAGGATGTCGTCGCGCGGATTCAGTTGCCGCTCTTCGGCCATCGCGTAGGCGTAGCCCAACATGGAAGCAGTTGCGGTGGTGGCGGTATCTTTCCCGATGGCCGGGTCGTCGTAAGCGAACATCTGGTTGGTCCAGTCCAGCACCTGCTGACGATCCGATTCGGGGATGCCCACCAGGTCGGCGATGGCATGCATGGGCAGCACCGCGGCGATATCGGACACGAAATCGCCCCTGGACTTTTCGGCGGCGGCCTCCACGATGTCCCTGGCGCGCGTGACCAATCGTTCGTATAGTCCGTTGACGGCCTTGGGCGTAAATAGTGGCGACACGATGCGCCGCAGGACGCGATGTTTGGGCTCGTCCATGTCGATGAGCAGGTTCTCGCGCTGGATGTCGAGCTGCTCAGCGGTGATGTCCTCGTTGTAGCGCACCACCGTCGTGTTCACGCTGTTGGAGAACACGTCATTGAGCCGCGATACCTCCTTGACATCAACGTGTTTGGACACCACCCAGTAGCCGTCGTCGTCGAATCCGGCCGCTCCCCTGGGCTGGGTGTTCCACCAGACGGGTTCGGTCTTACGCAGGTATGCGAACTCCTCGACGGGGATGCGCTGCTGGATGAGGTCCGGGTCGGTGAAATCGAACCCGGGCGCGAACGGGCATGTGGTCATCGCTTCAGGTAACCCTTGTCGACGGGAATCTGAGCTCCGGTCATGACGCCGGATGCATCGCCGGCGAGCCAGGCCACTACCTCGGCGATTTCGGCGGGTTCGACGAGCCTGTCGTTGTCCACCAGCGTCTGGCTGAAGCTCTGCAGGTATGCCGGGTGCTTCTCGAACACCCGCAGCACCGACTCATCGGCCGCCAGCGGGGTGTTGGTTCCGTAGGGGTGGATGGAGTTGACCCGAATCCCGTACTCCCCCAGTTCGACCGCTAGCGAGTTCGTCAGTCCCACTACCCCGAACTTGGCCGCCACATAATGGCCGCAGCCGGGCATGGCCTTGATCCCGGCAGAGGAGCTGACCGTGATGATGGATCCACCATTGCCGGCTTCGATCATCGCGGGGACCGCCGCCTTGACGGTGTTCCACACGCCGGTCAGATTCACGTCGATGACGTCGCGCCACTGATCGGCCTCGATCTCCCACAGCCGCGCCCAGCTCGCGATGCCCGCATTGGCGACCACGATATCCAGGCGGCCGAATCGCGTGATCGCCTCATTGATCACTTTCTGCTGTCCGGCAAGGTCGCGCACGTCGATGCGCTCGGCGATGATTTCGCGGCCCAGATCCCGGACCGCCGCGACGGTTTCGTCGAAATCTTCGGCAGTGGTGGCCGGGTATTCATTGTAGGGGGAAGGCTTGTCGCAAGTGTCGATGGCCACAATGTCGGCTCCGTCGGCGGCGAGCCGAATGGCGTGCGCGCGGCCCTGGCCGCGGCCCGCCCCGGTGATGTAGGCGACGCGCCCGGCGAGCGGCTTGTCAGGCTGATTGCTCATGAAGCACCCTTGCTTTCCGGGAGGCGGGACGAAACGAGTAATCGGAGAGTGGTGAATGCCGAGAGAACCAGTTCATTTCACTCACCGTCTGCGGCCGGTAGTAGCGGGCCTCGCCCTTTGAGTTGACGAAGTAGGTGCTCAGCGGTGGCTGGCAGTCGGTGGCGTACAGGCGAATCGCCTTGCCCTGACGGGTCATCCGGCGCACCCACTTGTCGAAAGCCTGTTGCCTCACTTCCGCGACCTCTCGGCGGCTGCGGCTGGATGCCGCGATGACGCGGGCGGCGTGGCGCGCATTAGCCTCCACCATGGCGTGCCATCCCTGCCCTTGGTTTCCCTCGGGGCCCACCAACACCCACCGGTTGGGCAGGCCCGGTAGTGCCGAGCCGCCATAGGTCCGCATCTCGTGGTCGCGGTAATACTCGCCCAGGTCAAACCCGTTACGGCCCCGTACAGTTCCGGGCTTGTAGTGCTCCGGGTCGGTGTAGATCTCGTACCCGGTCGCCAACACCAAGAGGTCGACATCATGATGTGTGCCGTCCCTTGTCTCGATGCCGGTTTCGGTGACGCGCACAATGGGGTCGGTAACCAGCCGCACCTTTCCGGCATCGACGGCCTGCAGGAAGTCGTTGGATAAGACGGTGCGTCGCGCCAGGATCCCGTACCCGGGCATCAGGGCGTCACGCAACGCGGGGTCTCTGACGGTGCCTGCCAGCAGCTTGCGGTACCACCGCCGCGCCATGTCGTCGTAGCGGGGAATCATCTGGCACAACAAGGGTTCCGGCAACAGCGGCAGCAGATGGAACAGCACCGCCTGTGCGGCGTCCATGGCTCCGACGATCAGCGCGTTGATGACTGTCAGTACGGACGGCGCACTCAGTATCCGCTGGGCACGGGGCGAGAGATCGGGGTTGGGTTTAGGAATAATCCATGCGGGGGTTCGCTGGAATGTCGTGACCGACGCCGCTGCGCCCGCAACAGCGGGGGCAATCTGGATGCCGCTGGAACCGGTGCCGACCACCGCGACACGCTTACCGGTGTAATCGTAGGTATGGTCCCACGCATTGGGTCGCATGGTTCTGCCGCGGAAGTCGCTGAGGCCAGGGATATCGGGGCCAGGTTTGGTGTCGATGTATCCGCCTACCGCACTGATGACGTACCGGGCCCGAATGCCCGGCTTCCCGGCCACGGTGAGCTCCCAGTGTCCGCCGTCCTCGTTCCAGCGTTCCGCGGTGACGGCGCTGCTTCCCCGAAAGTGCTTGCGCAACCCAAGTTCTTCTGCTACCGACAGGTGATAACGCTGGATTTCGGCGCCGTCGGCGAATAGCTTCTTCCACCGACCGGTTCGCGCAAAGCTCAACTGGTAGAACAGCACCGGGATATCGACGCCCAGGCCCGGATAGGTGTTGTCACGCCAGGTGCCACCGAAATCCTCGGCACGGTCCAGGATCACGAAGTCCTCGATACCCTGCTGGCGCAGGTAGTGCGCGGCAGCGATACCCCCCGGACCGGCGCCGACGATCGCCACCTGACAATCGATGTCGCTCATGTGAGTCCGCGCAAGATGAATCGGGAGAAGTAGTCGCGCACCACGGCCGGGTCCTTCAGATTCACGGAGATGGCAGGCAGCACTTCGATGCTCATCAGCGTTCGCATGATCCATTCGGCGCCTTCGGTGGCGTCGACATCCTTACCGATCTCGCCACGCTCCTTGGCGGCCTCGACCTGCGGCGCCCAGAACTCGACCGACCGGCGCATCAGGTCATCACCACATTCGTCGAGCACCAGCTCCAGCACGTTGGACACGTGCAGCGTCGGGTCCAGGCGATCGGACCACGCTCGGTGGTCGCTGATGCGCACCGCTGCCTCGCCGACCTGGTCGGTCAGGGTGGTCTTAGCGCTCACCGCCCCCGCGAATAGCTCGATGAAGGCGCCGGCGATGAAGCCAACGGCGACGTCGATGGCTTCCTTCTTGCCACCGAACCAGTTGTAGATGGTTCCGCGGGAGACCCCCGCCTCGTCGGCGGCAGCCGACAGGCTGAAACGCTGAATTCCCGAGCGGACCAGGGTCTGCGCGACGGCCGCGACGATCGGTTCGGGTACCTCACCGCGCGGGCCCGTCGTCTTCACAAGCTTCACGTTTGAACACTTTGCGCGAATATGTTCAAAGTGTCAATGAGTGGTCAGCCGCGCTGCGTGGTTCTGGCCAATAGCTGCTCAACGGGCCAGGTGTTGATCACTCGTTCTTCTGGAACGCCGGCCTCCAGCGCACGCTCGCAGCCGTATCCAGAGAATTCCAGCTGCCCCGGTGCGTGCGCGTCGGTGTCGATGGAGAAGTCGCAGCCGATGTTCAGCGCGAGGTCGAGCAGACGGCGCGGCGGATCGCGCCGCTCCGGGCGCGAGTTGATCTCGACGGCAGTGCCGGAGTCGCGGCAAGCCCGGAAGACCTCTGCGGCATCGAATGTCGACTCACCGCGGGTTCCCCGCTCTCCCTCCACCAGCCGTCCCGTGCAGTGTCCCAGCACATCGACGCGCGGGTTGGTGACGGCGGCGATCATGCGCCGGGTCATCGCGGCGGAGTCCATCGCAAGCTTGGAATGCACACTCGCGACAACGATATCGAGCGCATCGAGAAGCTCGGGGTCCTGGTCCAGCGCGCCGTCATCCAGGATGTCCACCTCGATACCGGTGAGGATTCGCATGGGCGCCATCTGATCCCGTAGTCCGTCGATGACCTTCAGCTGGGCGCGCAACCGTTCCGCCGAGAGACCATTGGCGACGCGCAGGCGGGGCGAATGATCGGTGAGCGCACAGTACTCGTGGCCAAGCGCCTTGGCGGTGCTCATCATTTCTTCGATCGGCACCGAACCGTCCGACCAATTCGAATGTAGATGCAGGTCCCCCTTGAGTGCGGCACGCATGCTGCCACCGCCGGTGCTCTTGGCATTGGCGCGCAGCTGTTCGAGAGTCTCGGGCACCTTGCCGGCCCAGGCCTCGGCGGCGACGGTCGCCGTTTTGGGCCCCAGGCCCGTCAGGCTCTTCCAGGTCTTGCTGGCGCCATGGCGCTCTCGCTCTTCGGGACTGAGCGCAGCGATAACGTCGGCGGCCTTCCGGTACGCCATGACGCGGCGCGACTCCTCGCGAGCGAGTTCCTTGTAGTAGGCGATCTCGCGCAGGGCGGCGACGGGGTCCATGTCCTGGACTCTAGGCGCGTACCGCCAGCTCCTCATCACGATTATCTGGCGGATAGTCCTCAATCTCTGCCGACAGCATCGCCAGCTCGTCCAGTTCGTCAATCTCTGTCGGCGCGCTCAGCCGAAGCCAGCTGACGGCGCCGATCATGAAGCACAAGAACGCCAATGGGTACCAGCCGCTCATCAGCTGGCCTATCCAGAACGGTCGCAGGTCAAGGAAGTTCCAATACACGCCGCTGAAGTAGATCGTGGTGTGCCCGCGACCTGGCCGGTGCAGGGTCCACATGAAGACCATGGTGAACAGACCCACCGCACGCCAGGCCCAGCCGCTCGACCATGGCCGCTCCGTGGTGCATGCCTTCGCGACGAGCCAGATGATCGCGGGGGCGAACCACACCCAGTGCGCGGCCCAGCTGAACGGTGACACCGCGCAACCGGTAAGTCCCACCAGCACCACCGCCAAGAGCCGTTCTCCCCTGCGGTGCGCCCACACCGCGACGGCCATACCTACGGCAAGTACTAAGAGGTTCGACACAATCCACAACCACTCCGGGCGCGCGTGCGGGAAGAAGTACCGGGCCAGGAATCCGTTGATCGACTGGTTCGCTAGGTGGTCAATCCGGCTGATGTGCGCGGTGTCGCCTAAATGACTCCAAAACCACACGCTGTCACGTAACAGCAGTGGCCAGGTCAGCGCCACCGTGGCGGCAAAAGTCACCAATGCGGTCAGGGAGGTGCGCCATTGCCGGGTAAGCAGCAAATACGGCAGAAAGACCAGCGGGGTGAGCTTGATACCGGCGGCAAGACCGAGGCCGATCCCCTGCCACCGCCCCTGATTCGATCGCACCAGATCCAGGAGCACCCCCGCCATGAGCAGGACGTTGATCTGCCCCCACCAGAGGGTGGCCTGCACCGGCTCGACATCGATGACGGTGGCCGCGAGCGCGGCACTCATCGCTGCGAGCCGGATGTCCGCGCGCACGCCGGCCAGACGCAGGATGCGCCATGCGATCACCGCCAACGCACAGATGGACAGCGCGAGCAGCAGCCACTTCGCGACGTCGAATGAGGCCCAGGCAAGCGGTGCCAGAACCAATGTTGCGAAGGGCGGGTAGACGAACCAGGCCTGGTTCAGCGCCGGGGCCTGATACAGCCTCTTGCCGTCCCAGAGCCCGCGCACCGCGGCACGGTAGGTATCCAGGTCGTAGCCGTTTTCGGTCAGCCCAAAGAATCGCGTGCCGAAGGGGACGAGGCGATTTTGTACCACCATGGCCAGGAAAGCCACCGCCAACGCACCCAGAACGGCGCCACGTGGCAGCCGCATTTCCCCACCCCAGCTGTGCATCCGGCCGATTTTACGGCCGCGGCGGTTAGGACGCGGCGCCGATCTTGGCCTCGTCCTGCCAAGCGGCCGCGACGTCGTTGAGGTCGAGACGCAGAGTTGCGGCCAGCTGAACGACGGCACCAAATGCGGGCGTCGGGAGCCGTCCGGTCTCAATCTTGCGCAGGGTCTCCGGAGAGATTCCCGACGCACGGGCGACATCGTCGAGGGGTCGGTCCCCGCGCGCGGCGCGCAGCAGCCCACCCAGCCGCTTACCCGCGGCGAGTTGCTCTGCGGTGAGCGGCTGACGAACCATGCCGCCGACTCTAGTCTTGGTATTTAAATACCAAAAGCCCTAAGGTGGTATTTAAATACCGTCCAGGAGGTGTGCGTGATCGAATTGAAATCGCCCGCGGAGATCGCGCGCATGCGGGTGACCGGCGGGTTCGTGGCCGCGGTGCTCTCCGAACTGTCGGCGATCGCGGCACCCGGCGTTAATCTGCTCGACCTGGAGCACCGCGCCCGTGAGATGGTCACCGAACGCGGCGCAGTGTCCTGCTACTGGGACTACTCCCCTTCCTTCGGGCGTGGACCGTTCCGCAATGTCATCTGTCTGTCGGTGAATGACGCAGTGCTGCACGGGCTTCCGCATGATTACGTGCTGGCTGATGGTGATCTGCTGAGCATGGACTTCGCGGTGAGCATCGACGGCTGGGTGGCCGACTCCGCGGTGAGCGTCGTCGTCGGCACCGCAGATCCCGAGGACGTGCGGCTCATCGACACCACCCGCGCCGCCCTGGATGCGGCCATCGCGGCTGCTCAACCGGGCAACCGGCTTGGCGACATCTCGGCGGCGGTGGCCACGGTGGCCGAGGGGGCCAAATACCGAATCAACACGGACTTCGGCGGACACGGCCTGGGCCGGACCATGCACGAAGATCCCCACGTCCCGAACAAGGGGACCGCCGGCCGCGGGTTGAAGCTGGAACCCGGCCTCACCCTGGCATTGGAGCCGTGGTTCGGACGCGGAACCCATCGGCTCACCGTGGATCCGGACGGGTGGACGCTCCGGATGGCCGACGGCTCCCGGGGCGCGCATTCCGAGCACACCATCGCCATCACCGAGGACGGGCCGCAGGTATTGACGTTACGGGACTAGAGGGGATCGGCTACGGCACACGATCCGCTACCGCCTCCAACCCGGACTGGTTACAGGTCTATAACGATCGTGAGCGGCAGGCGTGTCCGCGATCCGACACGCTGCGCGGTCACCGTGAGCAACGCTCAGTGACTGAAGCGCATGGCCTCTTCGGGAGTGATGAGCCGCTCGTTCTTCGCGGGGAAACTGTGGCTTTTCATGGGATGACGGAGCAGTGACCAGGCAATTCGGCCAACCCATGTCTTCGTAACGGGCGTGTTGGGCACGAGAACATCTCCTGCGTCGGCAAGCTTTCAGAACCGGTCAGTAGCATACCGCAAATCCCGGCCTAGATCACGTGCCTCACCGGTGTTAGGCAAACATGTCGCCCAACACGGAGTGAAGCTTTCCGGAGCTACCGATGCTGTGTCGGGCCTGGCAACAGTCCCGCGTCTCAGCGCTGCGGCGCGGCGGTCGGCTTGATGGGCGCGGGCAGCGCCGTCTCACCGGTCAGGTAGGTGTCCACCGCGGCGGCCGCGGAGCGGCCTTCGGCAATCGCCCACACAATCAGCGACTGGCCACGGCCCATGTCACCCGCCACGAACACGCCGTCAACGGACGTCGCGTACGCGCCATCGCGCGCCACGTTGCCACGCTCGGTGAATTCCACACCCAGGCTCTCCAGCAGGCCAGGCTTCTCCGGCCCTACGAATCCCATTGCGAGGAAGACGATGTCGGCCTCGAGCTCGAAGTCCGAGCCCTCGACCTTCTCGAACTTGCCGGCGTTGAAGACAACCTCGTGGGCGCGCAGACCGGTCACCTTGCCGTCTTCACCGAGGAACCGTTCGGTGTTGACGGCGTAGATCCGCTCGCCGCCCTCTTCGTGGGCGGAGGCCACCCGGAACAGCGTCGGGTAGGTGGGCCACGGGTCGCGCTCGGAACGGATCTCCGGCGGCCTGGGCATGATCTCGAACTGCTGGACGCTCGCTGCACCCTGGCGGTGGGCGGTGCCCAGGCAGTCAGCCCCGGTATCGCCGCCACCAATGATGATGACGCGCTTACCCTTTGCGGTGACGGGGGGCTGGCCGTTCTCGTCCAGGACATCATCGCCCAGCTGCACCTTGTTGGCCCACGGCAGGTATTCCATGGCCTGATAGATGCCCTCGAGCTCACGGCCCGGAACTGGCAGGTCGCGCCAGGCAGTCGCCCCGCCCGCGAGCACCACCGCATCGAAGTTCGAGCGGAGGTCATCCGCTGTTACATCAACTCCGACGTTCACGCCGGCCTCGAAAACCGTGCCCTCGGCCCGCATCTGATCCAGGCGCCGGTCGATGTGGCGCTTTTCCATCTTGAACTCGGGAATGCCGTACCGCAGCAGACCGCCGATGCGGTCGGCCCGCTCGTACACGGTGACATCGTGTCCGGCGCGGGTGAGCTGCTGGGCCGCAGCCAATCCGGCCGGGCCCGAACCCACGACGGCAACCTTCTTGCCGGTCTTCACCTCGGACGGAATGGGCCTGACCCAGTCGTTCTCGAAGGCGTTGTCGATCAGCTCGACCTCGACCTGCTTGATGGTCACCGGATCCTGGTTGATGCCCAGCACACACGATGCCTCACATGGCGCGGGGCAGAGCCGACCGGTGAACTCGGGAAAGTTGTTGGTCGCGTGCAGCCGCTCGATGGCCTCGCGCCAGTTCCCGCGGTACACCATGTCGTTCCACTCGGGAATCAAGTTGCCCAGCGGGCAGCCCTTGTGGCAGAACGGGATTCCACAGTCCATGCAGCGCGACGCCTGCGTCTGCAGGGTCGTGTGCTCGAAGTCTTCGTAGACCTCTTTCCAGTCGAGCAACCGCAGCGGCACAGGACGCCGCTTCGGCAGTTCGCGGGTGGTGTGGGTCAGAAAGCCGCTTGGGTCACCCACGAGCTGCCGCCATGATCGCCTCGTTCACATCGCCTCCGGTCAGCTCCGCGTCGGCGATGGCCTCGAGCACGCGACGGTAGTCGCGGGGCATCACCTTGACGAAGGAGTCGCTTTGGCCGCTCCAGTCGGCCAGAATGCGTTGTCCGACAGGAGAGTCGGTCGCCGCCACATGCTTTTCGATCAGACTGCGCAGCACCTGCTCATCGTCAGGGTCCAACGCGTCCACATCGACCATCTCATCGTTGAGGTTGTCCACCAGCTGCTTGGCCGGGTCGTACACGTACGCCACCCCACCCGACATACCCGCGGCGAAGTTGCGCCCGGTCGGGCCGAGCACCACGACGGTGCCACCGGTCATGTACTCGCACCCGTGATCGCCCACACCCTCGACGACAGCGGATGCACCCGAGTTACGCACCGCGAACCGCTCTCCCACGAGGCCGTTGAGGAAGGCCTCACCGCTGGTGGCGCCGAACAGGATGACGTTTCCGCCGATGATGTTCTTCTCGGCCTCGAAGTCGGCCGGTGCCTCACGCGAGGGCCGCACCGCAATGTGTCCGCCAGACAGGCCCTTGCCCACGTAGTCGTTGGCATCGCCGAACAACCGCAGCGTGATGCCCCGCGGGACGAACGCGCCAAAGCTGTTACCCGCCGAGCCGGTGAAGGTGATGTCGATGGTGTCGTCCGGGAGGCCCTCGCCGCCGTAGACCTTGGTGACCTCGTGACCAAGCATGGTGCCCACGGTCCGGTTGACGTTGGTGATCAGCGTCTCGAACTTCACCGGGGTAGCGCGATCGAGCGCCTCGCGGCTCATCACGATCAGCTGCTGGTCCAGCGCCTTCTCCAGGCCGTGGTCTTGCGAACCACTGCAGTACAGATCCTGGTTCATGAACGCCGACTCCGGCTCCGTCAGCACCGGCGTCAGGTCGATCTTGCTGGCCTTCCAGTGCGCAATGGCCTTTTCGGTGTCCAGCGCGGCGACCTGGCCCACCGCCTCGTTGACGGTGCGGAAACCGAGCTCCGCCATCAGCTCCCGCACTTCCTCGGCGATGAACAGGAAGAAGTTCTCCACGAACTCCGGCTTGCCGTTGAAACGCTCGCGCAGCACGGGGTTCTGGGTAGCCACACCCACCGGGCAGGTGTCCAGGTGGCAGACACGCATCATGATGCAGCCCGAGACCACCAGGGGAGCCGTCGCGAAACCGAATTCTTCGCCGCCGAGCAGCATGGCGATCATCACGTCGCGGCCGGTCTTGAGCTGACCATCGACCTGCACGACGATGCGGTCACGAAGACCGTTGAGCAACAGCGTCTGCTGTGTCTCGGCCAGCCCCAGCTCCCACGGCGCACCGGCGTGCTTCATGGAGGTCAGCGGGGTGGCGCCCGTTCCACCGTCGTGCCCGGAGATGAGCACCACGTCGGCGTGGGCCTTCGAAACGCCCGTGGCGACCGTGCCCACACCATTCTCCGACACCAGCTTCACGTGGATACGCGCCTGCGGGTTGGCGTTCTTCAGGTCATGGATCAGCTGTGCCAGATCCTCGATCGAGTAAATGTCGTGATGCGGCGGCGGGGAGATGAGTCCCACGCCGGGTGTCGAGTGCCGCACTTCAGCAACCCATGGGTACACCTTGTGCGCGGGCAACTGGCCGCCCTCACCTGGCTTGGCGCCCTGCGCCATCTTGATCTGGATATCGGTGCAGTTGCTCAGGTAGTGCGAGGTGACACCGAACCGGCCGGAGGCCACCTGTTTGACCGCACTGCGCCGCCAGTCGCCGTTCTCGTCGGGGGTGAACCGTCGCGGATCCTCGCCGCCCTCACCGGAGTTCGACCGGCCGCCCAGTCGGTTCATGGCGATTGCCAGGGTCTCGTGTGCCTCGGCGGAGATGGAGCCGAAGCTCATCGCACCGGTCGAGAAGCGCTTGACGATCTCGCTGGCGGGCTCCACCTCGTCGATGGAAATCGACGGGCGCCCGCTCTCTTCGGGGGTCTTGAACTTCAGCAGACCGCGCAGGGAGGCCATCCGCTCGCTCTGGTCGTCGACCAGGGCGGTGTACTCCTTGAAGATCGAGTACTGGCCGGTCCGGGTGGAGTGCTGCAGCTTGAAAACGGTGTCGGGGTTGAACAGGTGATACTCACCCTCGCGGCGCCACTGATACTCGCCGCCGACCTCCAGTTCCCGGTGCGCCCATTCTGCGGGGCGCTCCAGGAAGGCCAGGTGGTGGCGCGAGGCAACATCGGCAGCGATCTCGTCCAGGCCAATACCGCCTGTGGGGCAAGACAATCCGATGAAGTACTCGCTCAGAAGCTCCTGCGACAGGCCGATGGCCTGGAACAGCTGGGCACCCGTGTAGGAGGCCAGCGTGGAGATGCCCATCTTGGACATGACCTTGAGCACGCCCTTGCCCGCGGCCTTGATGTAGTTGCGGATCGCCTTGTCGCGCTCCACCCCCGAGATCATGCCGCGGTCAATCAGATCCTCGATGGACTCGAAAGCCATGTAGGGGTTGACGGCAGCCGCGCCGAAACCGACCAGCGCCGCCACATGGTGGACCTCGCGGGCGTCCCCGGCCTCGACGACGAGGCCGACCTTCGTGCGAGACCGTTCGCGAACGAGGTGGTGATGCACCGCCGCAACAGCCAGAAGCGAAGGGATGGGCGCCATCTGGTCGTCCGACTCGCGGTCGGACAGGACGATGACCTGTGCGCCGGCGGCGATAGCGGCGGAAACCTCCGCACGCACCGACTCGAGCGCGGTCCGCAACCCGGCACCCCCCTCGGCGACGGGGTACAGGCAGCGGATCACGCGGCTGGAGAACCCATGCGGCCGACCGTTGACCTCATCCAGCGGGTCAAGGTGGATGAGCTTGTCCAGCTCGTCGTTGTGCAGCACCGGCTGCGGCAGCAGAATCTGGTGGCACGACTCAGCGGTCGGGTGCAGCAGATCGCCCTCGGGGCCGATTACACCGCCGAGACTGGTGACGACCTCCTCGCGAATGGCATCCAGCGGCGGGTTGGTGACCTGTGCGAAAAGCTGCTGGAAGTAGTCGAACAACATCCGGGAACGGTTGGACAGCACGGCGATCGGGGTGTCGGTGCCCATCGACCCGAGGGCCTCGGCACCAGTGCGGGCCATCGGCGCGACCAGGAGGTTGATCTCCTCGTATGTGTAGCCAAATACCTGCTGGCGCAACACGATCCGGTCGTGCGGCATGTGCTGGTGCGGACGGTCCGGCAGCTGCTCCATGCGCACCAGACCTTCATCGATCCACTGCTGGTACGGCTCTGCCGCGGCGAGCTCCGCCTTGACCTCTTCATCGGAGATGATGCGGCCCTGGGTGGTGTCCACCAGAAACATGCGGCCGGGCTGCAGGCGAGTGCGCTGCACCACGGTGGACGGGTCCAGATCGAGCACGCCCGCCTCGGAAGCCATCACGACGAGTCCGTCGGTGGTCACCCAAACACGGCCCGGCCGTAGGCCGTTGCGATCGAGCACGGCGCCCACGATGGTGCCGTCGGTAAAGCAGACCGAGGCCGGTCCGTCCCAGGGCTCCATGAGAGAGGCGTGGTACTCGTAGAAGGCGCGCCGCTGCGGGTCCATGGACTCGTGCCGTTCCCACGCCTCGGGAATCATCATCAGCACCGCGTGGTGCAAGGGGCGGCCACCCAGGTGCAGCAACTCCAGTGCCTCGTCGAACCGCGCCGTGTCCGAGGCACCGCGCGTACAGATCGGGAAGATCTTGTCGAGCTGAGCCGGATCACCGAAAACGTCGGTCTTGATGAGCGCCTCACGGGCCCGCATCCAGTTCTCGTTGCCTGCGACGGTGTTGATCTCACCGTTGTGCGCCACCCGGCGATAGGGATGGGCGAGCGGCCAAGACGGGAAGGTGTTGGTGGAGAAACGCGAGTGCACGATGCCCAGCGCGCTCTCGACCCGCTCGTCCTGCAGATCGAGGTAGAACGCCCGCAGCTGCGGGGTGGTCAGCATGCCCTTGTACACAAAGGTGCGACCGGAAAGGCTTGGGAAATAGACGGTCTCCTCGCCGAGGCTGCCCCGGCCGGAACCCTGGTTACCCAGCTCGTGCTCGATGCGCTTGCGTACCACGTAGACGCGCCGTTCCAGATCGATGCCCGAGGCGCCGGAGATGAACAGCTGCCGGAAGGCCGGCATGGCGTCGCGGGCGAGGGCACCCAGCGATGAGTCGTCGTGAGGAACCTCACGCCAACCCAGAACCGTCAAACCTTCTGCCTCGACGATCTTCTCGACGGCTTCGCACGCGTTGGCGGCGTCCTTGGACCCCTGGGGCAGAAAGGCGATTCCGGAGGCGTAGCTGCCCTCGGCGGGCAACTCGAACTCCACAACGGCGCGGAAGAACTTGTCCGGGATCTGCAGCATGATTCCGGCGCCGTCACCGCTGTTCGGCTCGGCTCCCGCGGCACCACGGTGCTCCAAGTTCAGCAGTGCGGTGATGGCCTTGTCCACGATGTCGCGGCTGCGCCGGCCGTGCATATCCACGACCATGGCGACACCGCACGCATCGTGCTCGTAGGCCGGGTTATAGAGCCCGGTCGCGGGGTGTGGCATGGCTGCTCGTCTCGTCTCCAGGGCCTCCCTAGGTGCATAGGCTGTATGCACCCGTCAATGCCCTCCTCGAAGGTGCCCCACAGACCGGCACGGGGTGGTGCTCAAAACCCCGGGGCTGGCCCGTTGGCCCTTGTCCGTAGCGTCCTTCTCGGCCGTCTGCTGGGTGTGCTCGCGGTGACGATGAGGCACCCACCGGACACCTTTGACCAGCGGATCTCGTGCCCCGACGCGACAAGTAATCAAAACGATATGCCAGGAACCCCGGTAGACGCCAACTCGGGTGGTTAGATGGCGCGACACGTCGTAGCGTCATTCTCTCAACGCGTAGGTCAACGCCTGTTTCCTCGACAAACCCCGGTGAACCCCGTATTGAGCATCACGCCTTTTTCTGTACACCCGCAGTGATTACAATCTCCTCCATCACGTAAGCGCAGCGGTGCGCAGGATTTGGAGGATGCATGACATCCGGCAGTGCCCAGCGCAACAGCCTGGTGGTGGTGACCGGTGGCGGAAGCGGTATTGGCCGCGAAACGGCACTGGCCTTCGCCCGCCAGGGCGCCCGCGTCGTCGTCGCCGACATCAACCTCGACACCGCCCATGAGACGGTCGGGCTCGTCGAAAAGCTGGGCAGCACCGCCTACCCCTATGCCCTGGATGTCGCCGACGAGAGCGCCGTCACCGCCTTCGCCGACGAGGTGTGCACCGCCCACGGCGTGCCGGATGTCCTGATCAACAATGCCGGCATCGGCCAGGCCGGTCGATTCTTCGACACCCCGTCCGCGGACTTTCAGCGAGTGCTCAACATCAACTTGGGCGGAGTCGTCTACGGCTGCCGCGCCTTCGGGCCGCGGATGGCCGAGCGCAAGAGCGGCCATATCGTCAACATCTCCAGTGCCGCCGCGTACACGCCGATCCCCGAGATGGGCGCCTACGCAACCAGCAAGGCGGCTGTGTTCATGTTCTCCGACGTGCTGCGTGGCGAGCTCGGCCGCGACAAGGTCAAGGTCAGCACCATCTGCCCGGGCATCGTCAACACGAACATCATTCGTACCACCCAGTTTTCGGGCCTGTCGCCCGAAGACGAAGCGCATCGTCAGCAGCAGGGTGCTGGGCTGTACGCCAAGCGCGGATACGGCCCCGAGAAGGTGGCCAGGGAGATCGTCAACGCCGTCACCAAGGGCAAGTCGGTCGTCCCGGTCACCCCGGAAGCACATGTGCAGTACCACCTCAGCCGCCTGGCCCCAGCGCTGAACCGGTTCTTCTGGGGCAACCTTGGCAACAAGCTCAACAAATAGGAGGGCATCATGGCGCGCAATACAACTGAGGCCACTGGCCTGCACGTCGTACCGACCGAGCCCGGCGAGGTCGTGCTGCGGCCGCGCAATGTCCAGTTCGACACGAGCCACACCCCGCTGCACTGGATTCCCAATGAGCCCATCGTCTCGCACTTCATTTCCGCCTTCAATCTGCTTCTGCCGGAAGGAGAACGCGCCTTCGTAGACACCTTCACCCGTGCGCTGCCGTACGTGAAGGACGACAAAATCCGGGAAGCGATGATCGGATTCATGGGTCAGGAGGCCGTGCACGCCGAGACCCACAGCAAGGTGCTGGGCGACTTCCTGGAGAAGAACGGGATCAACATCGCGCCCGCGATCACCCAGATCGAGTACATCACCCACATGCTGGAGCGCACCAACGAGCTGCGCAGCGAGAAGCTCCGCTACCGGGTGATGGTGGAGAAGCTGGCGCTCATCGCGGGTATCGAACACTTCACCGCCGTGCTTGGCGACTGGGTGCTGAACCACCCCTTCGAGAAGTTCAACGCCGACGCGGAGATGGTGGACCTGTTCCGCTGGCATGGCGCCGAGGAGGTCGAGCACCGCAGCGTCGCATACGACGTCGCCCGGTACTTCCAGATCCGTCGCGGGCACATGATACTGACCTTCGTGCTGGCCACCCTGCTGCTCGTCGGAGTGATGCTGCGTTACACCAAGTTCTTGGTGCGGCAGGACCCGTCGCTGCCCAACTATGGCGTCTTCGGCGTGCTGCGGCAGATGAACAAGGCCATGAAGCGGGGAGCGTTCCTGCGGTGGCGAGAGCTGGCCAAGTCGGCCATGGAGTTCATGCGTCCGGGCTTCTCCCCCGACCAGGTGGGCAGCACGGCACAGGCGGTGGCATACCTGAGTACGTCACCCGCCGCGAAGGCCGCGGCCGGCTACTGATGTTCGATCGCTTTCGCCGCACACCGCAGCCCACTCCCCAGCGCAAGCGGCCGTCGCTGCCGCCCACGCTGTACGGCACTCTGCCGGTTTCACCCACGATCGCGCTCGGCACCGTGCTGTTCCCGGTCGCGGTCCGCGCCATCGGCGCCCTGCTGATCCTCAAGAAGCCACCCGAGAATCACGTCGACCGGACGCTGACGCTGGTGGTGAAGGACCGCTGGATCGAGGCTAAGGACCAGGACGTGGCGAGTCTGGTCTTGGCCGCGCCCGACGGGGCGCGGCTGCCGCCGTGGCACCCTGGTGCCCACCTGGATCTGCTGTTGCCGTCGGGCCGCATGCGGCAGTACTCGCTCTGCGGTGACGTCTCGGACCCCTTCCACTACCGCATCGCCGTGCGCCGCATCCCCGAAGGCGGGGGTGGCTCCATCGAGGTGCACGACGTATTGAACGTCGGGTCGACGGTATCCATCTTGGGACCACGCAACGCGTTCCCGCTGGCCATGACCCAGCCCGGGCCGCGCAAGCTGCACTTCGTGGCTGGCGGCATCGGCATCACGCCAATCCTGTCCATGATCGCGTTCGCCGAGCAGCTGGGAAAGCCATGGACCATGGTGTACACCGGCCGGAACCGCGATTCACTCCCGTTCCTGAACGAGCTCAAGCGATTTGGCGATCGCGTGATCGTGCGGACCGACGATCAATCGGGTCTACCGACCGCCGACGATCTGCTGCCCGAGGTGGGGGAGAACGACGCGGTGTACTGCTGCGGCCCCGCGCCGATGCTTGCCGTCCTACAGCGGCGTCTCCTCGAAATGCCCTCGGTGGAACTACATTTCGAGCGGTTTGCCGCCGCACCCGTGGTGGACGGTCATCCCTTCGAGGTGCAACTGGGCCCCGGCGGGCCGGTGCTCGAGGTTCCCGCCGATCGCACGGCGCTGGACGTCATCAAGAAACGGCTGCCGCACGTGGCGTACTCATGCCAGCAGGGTTTCTGCGGCACCTGCAGGGTGAATGTGCTCGCGGGCACGGCCGACCATCGCGACCAGATCCTGACCGAATCCCAGCGGGAAGAGGGGCAGATCCTGACCTGCGTGTCCCGCGGTGAGGGTCGTCTGGTTCTGGACCTGCCCGCCGAGTAACACCTCTACGCCGAGACCGAGGTTGTGGCGAATTTGTGCGAGACATATGCGCCATAACCTCGGTCTGGCCGGGACGCCTCCGGGTCGGTTTACCGAGCGTTCATCGGTTGCCGGGAAACTGTCCCGATGCGCATCTCCCACGCAGCCACGGTCCTCACATCCGCACTGATCCTGGCGCTGGCGCCGTCCGCGGCCGCCGCCCCGCCCTCGGATTCCCCTGAGGTACCCGTCGGCGATATCGCCAAGACCGGTGGCGCTAACCGCACCAAAGGCGGGCGCGACGGCGATAAGGCGGCGGATCTGCGGAATTCGCTGCTGGGCCGCAACGCCAAGAACGTCATCCTGCTGATCGGTGATGGCATGGGGACCTCGGAGATCACCTCGGCGCGCAACTACCAGCACGGCGCGGCCGGGACGCTTCCCGGACTCGACGCGCTGCCGATCACCGGCGAGTACACCACGTTCGCCCTCACCAAGGACGGTCCCGAGAAGGGCAAGCCCGACTACGTGACCGACTCGGCGGCCTCCGGCACCGGGTGGGCGACCGGGACCAAGACCTACAACGGCGCCATCTCGGTTGACCTCGACGGCAAGCCGCTGGACACGATCCTGGAGATCGTGCAGAAGCAGGGCTTTGCGACGGGAAATGTCACCACCGCGGAGCTGCAGGACGCCACCCCGGCGGTGCTTACCGCTCATGTCACAGATCGGGACTGCAAGGGCCCCAAGGAAACCCTGGAGAAGTGCGCGGGTAACGCCGTCGACAACGGCGGCAAGGGCTCTATCTCCGAGCAGCTGGTGAGTACCCGGGCAGACATCAGCCTGGGCGGCGGCGGCAAGTACTTCGAGGAGACCATCACCGCCGGTGAGCATAGGGGTAAGACCTCGCTGGATGTCGCCAAGGCCACCGGCTACCAGTTGCCCACCACCGCAGGTGATCTGAATAAGGTGAACAACCTCGATAACCCGGTACTGGGTGTGTTCGGCAGGGGCAACCTGCCGGTGCAGTGGGATAAGGTGCCCGCGGCGGTCCCCAACGGCGGCAAGCTGCCCGCGACCACCTGCCAGGCCAACCCCGAGCTGCCCAAGGATCAACCGCAACTCTCCGCGATGACGACCAAAGCCATTGACCTGCTGGTGAACTCGACCAAGGGCCAGGACAAGGGCTTCTTCCTGCAGGTGGAGTCGGCATCAATCGACAAGCAGGACCACGCCGCCAACATCTGCGGTCAGATCGGCGAGACCATCGCTCTGGACGAGGCGGTCGCCGCCGCCCTGGACTTCGCCCGCAAGGACGGCAACACCCTGGTGATCGTGACCGCCGATCATGGACACTCCTCGCTCATCGTTCCCGAGGACTTCGACAATCCGACCGCGCTGTCGGTCGCGGTGAAGACTGCCGACGGCGCCACCATGCGGATCATGTACCCCACCGCGCCGGAGGGTGAATCGCAGACACACACCGGAACTCAGGTGCGCATCGCGGCTTACGGCCCGGGTGCCGCGAACGTCTCCGGCCTCACCGATCAGACCGACAACTTCAACACGATCGTCGGGGCACTGCTCGGATCCAAGAGCCCCGACGCCTCGAACGGTCCGTCCTGGTGGCTGGCCGGCGGAATTGCTGCGGTAGCGGCCGCCGTGGCTGCCGCGGCCGCGTTCTTCCTGGGCAGGCGCCGGGCCTGACGTCGGTGAATTGCACCTCGACGGGGACGCATGATCCCCGGGGATGAACTAGCCCACCCACCGAGTGGGAATCTCGCGAGGAGAATCGGCCGGATTTCCTCGCGAGATTCCCACTCGAAGCCCAGCGGCCTTAGGCCACCAACCGCTTCGGGTTGTCGATCACCGAGTAGTCGCTGGCGTCCCCGGCGACTACTCGGCTGCTTTCGCCGTTCACACCGACCGGCACATCACCGGCAAGCGTCACGCGATGCATCCGGCGCCGCTGATCGCCGTAGTCAGAGACGGCGTAATGCTGGGTGGCCCGGTTGTCCCACATCGCGACATCACCTAACTCCCAGTTCCATCGAATCGTGTTCTCCAACCAGGTAATCCGATCCTGGAGCATTCGGAACAGCGCCTGTGACTCGCTTGCGCTCACGTCCAGGATCCGCTTGACGAAGTTGCCCAGCAGCAGCGCCTTCTCGCCCGTCTCGGGGTGCACCCGGACCACCGGATGATGCGCCTCGAAATGTGTCGCCCCGAACTCGCGCACGTACTTGGATCCGGACCCCGCCTTGGCCAGCAGCTCCGCCACCTTGGCGGGATCAACCTGGGCGTAATCGAATTGGTTGTTGTGCATGGCCCACAGATTGTCTGCCAGCTCCTGCAAGGCCCTGGGCAGCTGCCGATAGGCCGCGACTGTCGAGGTCCAGGTAGTGGTTCCGCCGTACGGCGGCAATTCGACCGCCCGCAGGATCGACGCCTTGGGAATCCGGTCCACGAAGGTGACATCGGTGTGCCACTGGTTGGCGCGACCACCCTCCTCCGAGTCGAGCCGCATCACGCGCTCACCGTCGAATTTCAGCGTGGGATGCGCCGATGTCGGCACGCCCATGCACCGCGCGAACGCGAATTGCGCCTCGTCGTCGAGGTGATGCTGTCCACGAAAGAAGACCACCCTGTGCTCCAGCATTGCCTCGTTGATGGCACACGCCATCTCGGCATCCACCTCTCCGAGCCGCACACCCTCGATGCGGGCGCCAATGTTCTCGCCCACCTTCACCACACGAAAATCGCTGCTCATGACGGCTCCCTTCGGTAATCGTTTGGTGTAGTCAAGTGACTACACCAAGTCATCCGCTACTGTACACACATGACTACACCGCAGGCAACGGACGCCCGGCCCGTGGGCAAGGAGGAGGTCGTGGAGGCCGTCCTGAATGCCGCGTCTGAGCTCTTCGCCGAGAAGGGGCCGGCGGCGACGTCCATCCGGGAGGTCGCCACGCGCGCGGGTGTGAACCACGGTCTGGTGCACCGCCACTTCGGAAGCAAGCGTCAGCTGCTGGCGGACACCTTGCAGCACCTGGCCGATGCCGCAGCGACCTTGCGGGAGGCGGGGGCACCCCGTGAAGAGCTGGAGGCGGCACACGATCTGCAGCTGCGCGTCATGGTCCGCTCCACTCTCGACGGCTTCCCCATCGAAGAACTGCAAGAACGTAAACCCGGCATGGAATGGCTGCTCGAACAGATCCGTCCTGCCCACGCCGACGATCGAGAGGCGCGGCTGGCCGGGGCCCACGCGATTGCGCTACAGCTTGGCTGGCGCCTGATGGGCCCCAGCCTGCGAGCCGGTTTCGGTCTTGACGACATGTCCGATGCCGACATCCGATCCGAGGTTGCTCAGCAGATCGCGAAATTCGTTAACCCACAATAGGGCTGACTACCCGACGGGCTGCGCCTCCGGGAACACCCACCGGCCGTCGAGAATCTGCGGCTGCGCGCGGTACAGCCGGACCGCGTAGTTCCAGCCCGGCGTGATCGGCAGGCAGTTCACCGTGGCGTTGGTGCATCCCCCGAATTGCACGGTCGTGTTGCCGCTGGCATCCCGCTGTGCAGTGACATTGTTGAGCGAGTAAGCATTCCGGGTATTTGGCGTGAAATACCCGTCCTTGTTGTAGACGGTGACCGACCAGAATCCGTCGACCGGCACCTGTCCCACGGTGAGCCGATACACCGTGGCGCCGTCGTTCTTGGCGGGATTCACCGTGAGATAGAGGGCATCCTTCTCGGGGTTCCCGCCCCAGGCCGACGCGGTGCCGATGAGATGGCGCACGGGGTCCGTGTCGTCCCTGGTGCCAAAGGTCGCCCTGGTATCGGGAAGCGTCGCGGCGAGCTGGAGCAGACCGTCGCGCACCTTCTCCTGACTTACGTTGTCCCACTGGGGCACAACGAACTCTCCCGTGCGGTCTTGCCGTGCCGCGACGGCGTCCTGCAGGGCATGGACCTGAGCCAGGTCGGCCGGATCGGCCGGATTCACCAAGGTCCGCAACGCCGCGGCGACGTAGCGGGTACCGGCCTGCTCCTTGGTGATGGTGTGCTCACCCTTGCCGTAGAAGACCGCCGGCACATAGTGGTCCTCGGTGATGAGCTGCAGCGACATGAACCGCTGTCCCGGACCCGGCGTCGAGATGGTGACCGGCCCCGCATCCAGGTCGAACACCGCCGACGAATAGAGCGTGTCGCGGTTCTGCCGGATGACCAGCTGCCTATCCAGTGGAGACAATTCGCGGATGTGATGGAAGGAACCAAAACCGCCGTCCTTCACGATGTTCCCGAAATACCGGTCCGTCTCCGCGCGCACGAAGTTGTCCGGAGTGACGACGATGGCACCCTCTGAGGTGCGCCGCTCTGGGGACGGTGCGCTCGACGCGCCGGAGGGAACCACTGGCGGTGGTGTCGTGGCGCACCCCGCGAGCACTGCCGATATTCCAACCACCACACCAGCCGCGAGCCTCTTCATGGCACCAAAACTACCCTCCGGCGTTCCCCCGGACGCGCGATTCAGCAGCTAGTCGCATCCTCACCCGCGATATCGCGCAGGGTTTGGAAGAAGTCGCCGCGCTGCTGTGACGAGATGCCCGACAGCAACCGCTCTTCGGCCTCTTGCGCCAGCACGTCTGCCTGCTTGAGCATGGCGGCACCGGACCGGCTCAGCTGCGCCGGGCGCGCGCGGCCGGAGTCGACGGTGTCCGGCCGGGATACCAAACCGGCGTCCTGCAGCGCCTGCAAAACGGTGTTCATCGACTGCGGCGTGACATCCGTCGCACGGGCTAGGTCCGCGTTGGACCAGCCGGGATTCTTGGACAGCACCCTCATACAGACGTACTGCGGGAAGGGCAGATTCAATGGCGCCAACGCCGCGGCAATCTCCGAACGCAAGGCCGCCGACACGCGGTATACCAATGCGCCGAGAGGTTGCCATTCCTGCTGATCCATATCAGTGATGTTGACACAGTTACCATCGTCCCGCTGAGCGGCCCCGGCGCCCGCACAGCGGCCAATGAGCTTGGACCGCTCAGTATCCGGGTCAACACGGTGCACCCAGACGGGGATGCTCCTCAATCCCGGCGTCATCGCCCATCTGTGTCAGGACCCCACCGAGTAGACCTCCGACCAGGCGCGCTACATCACCTCGGTGAGCCTGCCGGTAGATTCGGGCGGCACGCAGCGATAACCCACACCGGCGGTACCGTTTCGGTATGGACGTGCTCATCTCGGCGGCCGAACTCGCCGGCCGCCTCTCCGAGGTCCGGCTACTCGACGTGCGCTGGACCGTCATGGCCCCTGACGGCCACCCGGCCTATCTAGAGGGCCACCTCCCCGGCGCAGTATTCGTCGATCTCGACGCCGACCTCGCCGACCACTCGGCGACGGCTCGCGGTCGTCATCCACTACCGACGCCCGAGGCCTTTCAGGCCAGTGCACGCCGCTGGGGCCTCAACGACGGTGACGCCGTGGTCGTCTACGACGACTGGAACGGACAGGCCGCCTCGCGGGCCTGGTGGCTGCTGCGCACCGCCGGAATTGCCGACGTCCGGATTCTCGATGGCGGCTGGGCGGCCTGGCAGCGCTTCGGCGGGCCCGTCGAGACGGGCGAGGTAGTCCCCGGGCCCGGCGAAGTCAGCATCTCTTCGCTGGACGGTTTGGCCGTCATCGATATCGCCGAGGTCGCCATCCAATCGAAGTGGGGGGACATCCAAATTCTGGACGCCCGCGCTGCTGCGCGCTATCGCGGAGACGAGGAGCCACTCGATCCGCGTGCCGGGCACATTCCGCGCGCCATCTCCGCGCCCACTGCTGAGAACCTCAATGCCGACGGCACCTTCCGATCCGCCGCCGAACTTCGTGAACGCTTTGGCGAGCTCGGCGTCGAACACAGCCCCGCCGTCACCGTGTACTGCGGGTCGGGTGTCACCGCGACACATCAGATCGCCGCCTTAGCCATCGCGGGATACGACGCCGCCCTCTACCCCGGGTCCTGGTCGGAGTGGTCGAGTGACCCGCAGCGTCCGGTGGCGACCGGACCCGATCCGAACTAACCGATCAGAGCGCCAATCCCACGGCCAGAGCAACGATCCCAAGAAGCGGGGGCACCAGCTGCTTCAGCGCGGCCGACGCCTTGTCCGGTGACGAGATCAACAGCACCAGCCCGGCGGCGACCATCGACCCCGCGCCCGTAAAGACCAGCGTCGCGCCCACCGGTGTGCAACCACGTGCCCATAGCACCGTCCCCACCGCGATAGCGATGGCAAGAAACAGGTTGTAGAAACCCTGGTTGAAGGCAAGCGGTTTGGTGATCTCGGCTTCCTCCACCGTGCGGACACCGAATACCTTCCGAGTCTTCTCACTGGTCCACGTGATCGATTCCAGATAGAAGATGTAGACGTGGATGAGCGCTGCGATTCCGGTCAGTACCAGCCCTGCGATGATCATGCTGCGAGAGCCTATCCGGCTCGCCGCTAACGCAGTGCCGACTCAAGCGTTCCCTCAGCCTGCGTCGCCTCGACGCGCGGCTGCTCGCAGATATCGGTCCGCGAGTTTATCGCCACCACCGCCGCACAGACCGTCGCCAATACCGCGCCGCCGCCGAGCAACAGAGGGTGCGTCAGCGTCGGCAGCGCACCGCTGATCACCGTCAGCATCATCGGCACCCCGAAGCCCAGATAGGTCAGCCCGTAGAAGACGGCGGTGAGGCCGGCCAGGTCCGTGAGCCCGGCGATTCGGTTGACCTCCTGCAGCCCACTGACCAGCGCTGTTCCGTACCCCGCGCCGAGCACCAGCGCGGCGATCAGGACCAACGGGATCGTGAGCCGGTATGCGGCAACGGCGGCCAGCGCCATCCCCGTGGCGACCAGTGCCAGCCCGATGATGCCAAGCCGGGCGGTGCCCGCCCGGTCAATCCTGGGCGCGAACATCTGCGCGGTGAAACCGCAGCCCAGACAGACCAGACAGCACAACGCCGAAAATGCGATGCGGTCACCCGGAAGCGTCGGCGCGATGAGGCTGGGCAGCACCGCATACGCCACCGCTGCCGATCCGAACACCCACGGCGCCAACGGCATAACAACGAGCAGGAAGCGCTGACGGCGTGCGGCGGGAATCTTGAGGTCGTCGATCAGTCGTCCCGGTGCGCGCTCGGCGGCCGATTCCGGAACCGAGAGTGCCAGCACCGCACCGGGAATCGTGATCGCAATGTTGACCAGGAAGGCCAGGTGCTGCGGCCAGGGTCCCCACTGCGCCAACGCCCCGGCCACGGCCGCACCCAGCGCGAAGCCCGCCGTGAGGCTCATCGCGCCCCGCCGGGCTCCGGTGCCGGGGCGATCGAACGGCGGTGCCGACAGTTCCTTGACCCACGAACTGCCCGCGGCCATGGCCAGGCCCAGTGCGATGCCGGACAACACACGCCCCGTGAACAGCAGCGCGAAGTGCTGCGAGCCGAGCGCGAGTACCAGGGACCCCGCCATCGAGATGAACGGCGCGGGCAGCATCACCGCACGACGGCCGTAGCGGTCCGAGAGGGGTCCGCCCAGGAACAACGCGGGAATGATGCCCAGCACGTAGGCGAACAACAGCGTGTCAACAGAGGCAGCCGACTGGCCAGCCTGCCGGTACATCACTAGCAGCGGGGTGAATTCATTACCACCCCAGGCGATTCCGAACATCGCGAGGGCCACCCGCTGCCAGGGTGCCAGCCGCGGCAACAGCCGGCTAGTCACCCTCGGTCACCACTTTCATGTGCTCGACCAGCTCGACGCTGAAGCGTGCCGCGTGGCCCACCGCAAGAGCGTCCACCAGCGCGCGGTGCCCGGCAACCGACCGTGCGACCCGCACCGGGTCCACCCCGATGGCGGCAGCCGCCATCCGGCGCTGGCGCTCGCGAAGACTGTCGTAGAAGTTCTCCAGCAGCGGGTTGCCCAGCTTGGCAACGATCGCGCGGTGGAAGTCCACATCGGCCGCGGCGAAACCCGCCGCATCGCCCTGCGCGGCACGCCCCAATTGCACATCGATGAGAGCGGACAGGTCAGACAGGAGTGCCTGCGACGCGCCCCGTTCGGCAATGCGTGCCGCCGCCGCACTCTCCACGACACGGCGCGCGTCGACGACATGCCGCCGTTCCTCGGGGGTAATGGGCACCACCAGGGCCCCGCGCTTGGGATAGAGCCTCAGCCAGCCTTCGGTTTCAAGCCGCAGGAAGGCCTCGCGTACCGGGGTGCGGCTGCATCCCATCCACGCCGAGATCTCGCCTTCGCTCAGCAGCTCACCTCCGGGGATGTCGCCGCTGAGGATGCGCTCCTTGACGCAGCGATACGCCTCTTCACTTGCGGAGATGGCTGCCGTACGACTGATAGACACAAGATGTATCTAAGCTCCCCGCCAGTGGCCCCCGCAAGCCGAAAGTCGCACCTCACAGGGTGTTCAGCGTCACGTCGACGGCTGCCGCACGGTCGCCGTCACCTCAGATTGCACACCGTCGAAGTGGCACGCACCGCTGGCCCGGAACGGCTCGGCGAGCTGCGCGGTGTATCCGGCCGGATAGTTCGGCTTGGCCGCCATACCCAGGTCGTCACTGTGAAAGCGCCGCGCCGGGTCAAAGGAGAACGTCCGCAGCAGATGGTCCCAGACCAGCGTGAACAGCCCGAAGTTGACGTCGCCGATGCCCGCCCACTTGAGGTGATGGAACCGGTGCCCCTCATTGAGCGCCAACACCACCCGCAGTCGGCCGATCCGGTAGTCGGCGTTGGAATGCTGCAGCAGCAGCTGGACCGCGATCAAGACCGTCAATGCTTCGGCGACCGCCTGCGGCAACCCCATGATGAGAAGCGGCGCCGTTCCCGCCATCAGTTCCAGCCCACCGTGCACGGGATGTTTCATCAATCCGTTGAAGCCGTAGAACCTCTTGATGCTGTGGTGCACGGCATGCAGTCGCCACAGTGCCGGCACCTTGTGGCTGGCGTAGTGCATGAGCGTGATTCCGAAATCGGCGACGGTCGCAGCGATGAGCACCTGCAACACAAAGGGGATCGACGACGGCCACCAGGCGTGGAACGGCGAGAGCAGCGCAACCGCCGGCACGGCCAGCACCGTGAGCAGCAGCGCGGTCTCGTTCACGAAGGCATGCGCGGCATCCCGCGGCGCGTCCCCCATCGACTCGTTCCACTCGGGCGAGTAGGGCGCCACCCGCTCGGCAAGGAACGACAGCCCGATCGCCACCAGAATGAGAATTGCCATCCACAGTGGTGCCCACGGCCGATGCGCCAGTGCAATCGCAACCCCGTTGATACCCAACAACATCAGCGGCACGTAGCCGTACCGCACAAACCAAATAGCCATGCAAGCAGTCTTGGTTTTTGTGTGCATGCCGCGCATGTATAGATCCGTTGACCTGTCGCCGATACTCAAAGGCATGGGCTGGACAGGCGAGGCAGTCATCGAACCCGGGAGGCTCGTCTACCGCGGGGCGCTGGGGGATACCCACCGACATACTCATGCGGCAGTGCAGATCGCCATCGCCCTGGATGGGACCCTGCAGATCACCGACGCGGCAGATCGCCGGGTCAGTAGCCCCGCCGCCGTCATTCCCGCGGGAGCGCAACACACCGTGCACGGCGGCACATCGACCGGTCTGATGATCTACCTGGAACCCACCTGCCTCGAAGGCCGCGGTCTCGGCGCACTATTCGACGACGCCTCACGCAACGACGCCGCCGCCTGGTGCGCTGCAGCATCAGAACTCATCGATATACAAGATGATTCGTCTGCGGCAGAGAACGTCATCGCCCGTCTTGTCGGCGATGCGCACGCGCCCGAACCACATGAGAGTGTCCGGGAGGCCATCCGGCTGCTGCCCGGCATACTGACCGGGCCGGTGCGGCTGGCCGAAGTGGCGCGGGTCGTACATCTCTCCGCGGACCGGCTGGGGCGCATGTTCGCCCGCGATACCGGCATGTCCTTCCCCGCGTATGTCCGCTGGGCACGACTCATCCGCACCATCGAGGTCGCGCGCACCGGAGGCACCCTGACCGATGCCGCGCACGCGGCCGGTTTCAGCGACAGTTCCCATGCCAACCGGGCGTTTCACGAGATGTTCGGCATCACCCCGGTGGAGCTGCACCGCAGTGTGCAGCTGAGCTAGCGGAGCCCGGTGCACGCGGATTTAGACGCGTGCTTCGATAACACCATGCAACGCACTATCTACACCGAGGACCACGACGCGTTCCGGGAGTCCGTAAAGGCATTCGTGCAGCGCCACGTCGAGCCGCGCGCCGAGAGCTTCATCGAGCAGCGCTACATCGACCGCGAATTGTGGTTAGAGGCGGGCAAGCAGGGCTACCTGGGGCTCGACGTGCCCGAGGAGTTCGGGGGCAGCAGCGCCGGAGACTACCGCTACAACGCGGTTCTACAGGAGGAGCTGTCCCGCTCCAGCGCCGCACTGGCCTCGTCGATGTCCATCCATTTCGACATCGTCGCCCCCTACCTGGTCGAGCTGACCACCGACGAGCAGAAGCAGCGCTGGCTGCCGAAGTTCTGTAGCGGCGAGATGATCACCGCCATCGGTATGACCGAACCGTCGGGTGGCTCCGATCTGGCTGCCCTCAAGACCACCGCGGTCAAGGACGGCGACGACTGGGTCATCAACGGCTCCAAAACGTTCATCACCAACGGCGCCCGCGCCGATCTCGTCGTCGTTGCCGCGCGCACGGCACCCGAGCTCAAGGCCAAGGGCATCACCTTGTTCGCCGTCGAAGAGGGCATGCCCGGTTTTGAGCGCGGCCGCAAGCTGGACAAGGTGGGCCAGCCCGAGGCCGATACCGCCGAACTGTTCTTCACCGATGTCCGGGTGCCCGCCGAGAACGTGATCGGCGAGGTGAACCAGGGATTCATCTCGATGATGCAGCGCCTGCCCCAGGAGCGGATGGGCTGTGCGGTCGCTAACATCGCCCACGCAGCCGCCGTGCTGGAGGAGACGATCGAGTACGCCAAGGAGCGCAAGGCGTTCGGTCAGCAGATCGGCAGCCTGCAGTACAACAAGTTCCTCATCGCCGAGCTCGTCACCAAACTCGAAGCGGCACAGGTGTATGTCGATCAAGGTGTGCTGTCGCACAGCAAGGGTGAGCTCTCGGCAATCGATGCCGCGAAGGCCAAGTGGTGGTCCTCGCAGGTGCAGAACGAGGTCATCGACGCGTGTGTGCAGCTGCACGGCGGCTACGGCTACATGAAGGAGTGCCGGGTCGCGCGGGCCTGGATGGACGCCCGCGTCACCAAGATCTGGGCAGGCTCCAACGAGATCATGAAGGAGCTCATCGGGCGCGACCTGGGCTTCTGATCCGACCCCGCCCGGGCCGCTAACGTCGAATGGGAATCTGACGAGGCGTTTGGCCGGAATTTCCTCGTGAGATTCCCACTCGGCGAAAGGGCACTATGACTGACGACGGACGCATACGAGTTCCGGCAGACCTGGACTCGGTGACGAACACCGCCGACGAGGACCACTCCGGCATCGATCCGGCCGCCGTCGAACGAATCTGGCAGGCAACCCGGTACTGGTACCAGGCCGGTATGCACCCAGCGATTCAGGTGTGTCTGCGACACAAGGGAAAGGTGATCCTCAACCGTGCCATCGGACACGGCTGGGGCAACGCTCCCACCGATCCGGCCGACGCCGAGAAGATCCCCGTCACCACCGACACGCCGTTCTGCGTGTACTCGGCCGCCAAGGCCATCTCCACGACGGTGGTCCACCTACTGGTCGAGCGCGGAGCGCTATCGCTCGATGACCGCGTCTGCGACTACTTGCCCACCTTCACCAGCCGGGGCAAGGATCGCATCACCCTTCGCCACGTGATGACGCACAGCGCGGGCATTCCGGTGCCCACCGGACCGCGGCCGGACGTCACCCGGATGGACGACAGCGAGTACACCCGCGAACAGCTCGGCCAGCTGCGCCCGCTCTACCGTCCCGGCCTGGTGCACATGTACCACGCACTGACCTGGGGACCGTTGGTGCGCGAGATCGTTCTGGGCGCCACCGGCAAGAGCATCCGCGACATACTTGCCACGGAAATCCTTGACCCCCTTGGGTTCCGATGGACCAACTACGGTGTCGCGCCGGAGGACGTGCCGCTGGTGGCACCGAGTCATCCCACCGGCAAGCCACTGCCCGCGCCCATGCGCGCGGCCTTCCGGGCGGTAGTCGGCGGCACCATGCACGAGATCATCCCGATGTCGAACCAGCCGTTCTTCCTCACCGGCGTGGTGCCATCGTCCAACACCGTCTCCACCGCAAACGAGCTGTCCCGCTTCGCCGAGATGCTGTGCCGCGGAGGGGAACTCGATGGGGTACGGATTATGTCTCCCGAAACCATCCGGGCCGCCGCGGCACCCGCCCGGCGGCTGCGCCCCGACATGGCGACCGGCGGTATGCCGATGCGCTGGGGTACCGGATACATGTTGGGCTCCAAACGATTCGGCCCATTCGGGCGCAACTCTCCGGCCGCGTTCGGGCACACCGGGTTGGTAGACATCGCCGTCTGGGCTGATCCCGCACGCGCTCTATCCGTCGGCGTGGTCAGCAGCGGCAAGCCGGGCAACCACAAGGAAGCCAAGCGCTATCCGGCGCTGCTGGACAGCATCGCCGCGGAGATTCCGCTGGTCGGTTGACCTCGCGGCGGTCAAGCGCCGCCGTGTAAACAAGGGCCGGGGAACACCCGGTCGGGGATCAGTGCACGACTGACCCTAAGAGAGACACCATGAAACTCCACCACGTACGCATACGCCAGATAGCCCTCACCAGCGCAATCAGCCTCTTCGGAGGATTAGCCGTCGTCGTAGCGGCTCCCGCCGCATTCACGGCGCCGGACTGCAGCCAAGAGAGACTGTCCGACACTGTCGGCACCACCACCTCGGCGACACGCAGCTACCTCGACAGCCACCCGGGCGCACGCGCGGTGTTCGATGCCGCCCCCCAACCAGTCCCGGCCCGAGGCTGCCGCCAACATCCGCACGTCCTTCACCGCTCATCTCACGGAGTACCACGAGTTACGCGGCATGCTGGCACCGATCGGCAACGCCCAGCGTGAATGCAATGTCACGGTGCTGCCCGCAGGCCTGGCTTCCGCCTACGACGAGTTCGTGGCCGGCTGAGCTAAAGCTCCAGTCCCAGTAGCGCATTCTCGATCAGCTCGGGGAGTGCCGGGTGTATCCAGTACTGCCCACGCGCCATCTCGCGCACCGGAATCGAGAAACTCATCGCGGTGATCAACGACTGGATAAGCGCCGATGCCTGATAGCCGACGATGTGCGCGCCCACCAGCAGACCCGTCGCGCGATCCGCGATCAGCTTGCACAGGCCCTCGGTGTCCTCCATCGCCCATCCGTACGCGATGTCCCCGTACGTCTGAACCTTCACCACCACATCGATCCCGCGCTGCCTCGCCTCGTCCTCTGACAACCCCACCGATGCCACCTGGGGGCGGCTGAACACCGCACCCGGCACGAACCGGTGATCACTGGCCGTGGTCGGCGAGTCCCACCCGGAAAGCAGATTCGCCTGCACCACCCGGGCTTCGTGATTGGCCACATGCTTGAGCAGATAGTGCGAACTCACATCGCCCAGGGCGTAGATGCCGCGCACCGGGGTGCGCTGGTACTGGTCGACGGGGACGCGTCCCCCTTCGTCGAGCGTCAATCCCGCCGCCGCCACATCCAGTTGATCACCATTGGGGGTACGTCCGGTCGCGACCAGCAGAGCATCACCCGCCACCGTTGATCCGTCCGTGAGTTCCAATTCGACTCCGCCGGTATCGATCTCACGGGCCGCCACCACCTCCCTGTTCAGCCGCACATCCCACCGGTCCGACACCACCTCGGTGAAACGCTGCGAGATCGTCTCATCCTGGGCGCGCAGCAGTCTTGGGCCGCGTGCGATCACCGTCACCACCGACCCCAAGCCATTGAATACGTGCGCCAATTCGGCGGCGATGAAGCCGCTGCCCACGATGACCACACGATCGGGCAATTCCGGCAGCCGCATGATGTCGTCATTGGTGTGGAAGGCCACGCCGCTCTCGGCGATCACTGGCGGGATGACCGGGCGCGATCCTGCGGCGATCACGACCTGCCGGGCCTCCAGGATGGTGCCGTCGGCCAATTGGAGCCGGTGAATCAGATCGCCCTCGGCATCGGCTCCCGGCGCGATGAATCGCGCCTCCTGCTGAAAGACGGTGATGTTCGGGCAGTCCTCGACGCGGTAGCGCAGCCCACCCGCCGCGATCGAGTCTATCCGGCCGAAGACACGCTCGCGGATATCGGCCCAGCGGGTCCCGCTCACCGAGCTGTCCACACCGAGCCGGGCACCGTCGCGTGCCTCATCGGCCAGGTCCGCCGGATAGACGAACATCTTGGTGGGTATGCATCCGACATTCAGGCAGGTGCCGCCATAGGCACCCCCGTACACACCGCGATCAACGATCGCGATCTTCTGATCCGCGAAACGGTCGTCGGGCAAGGAATTTCCACTGCCGGAACCGATGATGACGAGGTCGTACACCTGTTCTCCATCTGTTGAGGGCCCGCTCTCGGTGCCGAGCGTCCCCCTTACGCTGCCATATTGGCGGGCACCGTGACGGACACCCGGGTGCCCGCACCCGGCGCCGACACGATCTCGACGTTGCCGCCGGTAGCCGCGATCGGAACCGTCAGCGAGGCCAGCCCGATATGCCCGTTGGCGACCGATGAGGTGAGTTCGCGCGGATCGAAGCCCCTGCCGTCGTCCGCGACCACAAGCGTCAAAAGATTCCCGTCCCGGGTCAGCTCGACGTGAATGTTCTTGGCACGGCCGTGTTTCACGGCATTGGTCAAAAGCTCCTTGGCCGCGCGATACACCAACGGCTGCACCGGGAGACTGCCGACTTCCTGCAGTTCGGTGTTGACCTCCGCGGTCCCCCGCGCCGCGTACTGGCGCCCGAGCTCGTGGATCGCCGCCGTCAATCCCAGCTCGGCGAGCACCTGCGGATGCAGCGAGGACACCGCCCCGCGAAGCTCCGCCGCCGTCTCCCGCAGGGAGGAGTGAACCGCCCTCAATATCGGATCCGGTTGACGTTCAAGCACTTCTTCGATCTCCAGGCGCGCCGCCAGCAGGTTCTGCAACGGACCGTCGTGCAGGCGTTCGGCGACCTCGCGGTTATGCCGCTCATCGGCGCGCATCGCTTCCAGGACCAGCTGCTCGCGGGTGTGCAACAGCTGCCCCACGTGTTCGGAGCGGCGTTTGAGGACGAAGCACATTCCCGCGGTGGCAGCGGCCAACCACAGCAAGGTCGCCACCGTGACGTACTCGTCGCCGGGGATGCCGTCGATGTTGCCGCTCCTGGCGTAGAACACCAAAACACCCAAATACCCTGCAGCGGTGATGATTCCAAGGGCAGCAGTCACCGCGGGCCGCTCTTGAAAGGCCACCGAGACGGGTAACAGGAAGAACACCGGAAGCAATTCCGACGTGCCGTAACCGGAGGCCACACACAGCGCCACCACGGCGGCGATGTCGATGGCCGTGGCGGCGGGAGCCACCCACAGCGGGACATGTCCACGAACCGCGATCACCACCCAGGCGATCGCGGACACCGTGTACACCGCGATCACCCCGTAATACACACCGTCATGCCACATTTCGATGTTGGGGTTCGACCCCAACAGCACGATCAGCACGATCAGCGGCAACCGCAGCCAGGCCGAAACCCGCATGGGTTCGGCGGTGAAGTAGTCGGCTATCTGGTCCAGTCCGATCGCCACGGCTACTCCAGCAATCCACGCCGCATGGCCTCGGCCACCGCGGCGGCACGGTCGCCGACACCCAGCTTCTCGTACAACCGCTGCACATGGGTTTTCACGGTGGACGGGGCCAGGAACAGCTGCTTGGCGATGGTAGGCACGGTAAGCCCGGCGGCGATCATCCGCAGCACCTCACGTTCACGGGCGCTCAGTGCGGGGCCCGCCGGTTGGGCGCGCCTGCGGATCTCACCGGCCAGACCTGACGTCAGGCTCGCAGTCACCACGTCACGGCCCCGCGCACAGTCGAGCACCGCACTGACCAGTTCCGCGCGGGTGGACTCCTTCGACAGAAAGCCCGCGGCGCCCTCCTCCAACGCGCGATAAACGATCGCCGCATCGTCATGCGCGGATAACAAGAGCACTCGGGTGCGCAGTTCATCACGGCGCACCGCGGCCGCCACCTGCGTCCCGTCGAGCTCCGGCATGCGGTAGTCGATGAGCGCGACATCAGGCAGGTGCTGCCTGATCAGCGCGAGTGCGCCGGCGCCGTCCTCGGCCTCCGCCACCACCTCTATCTGGCCGCTGCCGGTCAGCGCCCGCACCACACCCTCACGGAAGAGCGGGTGATCGTCACCGACCACTACCCGCACGAGCTCGCCGCTCACCTGCACAAACGCAAGCTTGGCACGCCAAAACGGCACGTGTCCCCCAATTGGTGGACAACACGGTCATCCCCCTGATCGGCCACTTGCCCGACAGACTTTCCCGCCGCCAGGTCGCATCGTTGAAGTATCACCAAACAACCCGGTGATCAAACACAAAGACCAACTGGCACAGGAGAAATCATGAAGAAGTACATCATCGCCGGAACCGCCGCCGCCGCTCTTGCGCTCGCGCCCCTCGGCTTCGCCCTGGGCACCGCGTCCGCCCAGACCGACAGCTCAAACGCCCAGCAGACCGTCAGCGAGCTTCAGGCACAGGGATACAACGTGATCGTCAGCAAGTCCGGTTCCAAGGCCCTCACCCAGTGCACCGCCAGCAGTGTGCGTCCCGGACAGACCACCACTCGGTCCGATTACGGCCTGCCGAGCAACAAGCGTCCGGGCGTCTTCACCACCACCACAACCACCAAGACCATGTACGTGGATGTGACCTGCTGATTTACCGCCGGTACCGAGTGCATACCAACCTCGTCCCATTTGATGCCGATTCAGACACGGGTGGGTAACGGCCCTCGCCAACCGCGCAACGGCCATAAGAGACTGCGTATGCGACGGGTCTCATGCTGCCCGCGATGCAGAACGAACTGTCGGAGCGCTGGGGCCAGACGGCTTCTGGTGGAGGAGGAGATTCCGTGAGTGCGCCCAACGATTCCCCGGCGGACGGCTCCGAGGAGGAGATCCTCGACCGGACCGGACCCATCATCCCCATCAAGCTCGGGGCACACGCCAAACGACAGCGCGCGGAGGCAGCGGCACAGCAGCAGCCCGAATTACGGCCTCTGCCGCCGCCCGTGCAACTGCCACCCCGCGGCCCGCTGTCCATCGTGGACGCTGTGCCGCCCCACGATCCGCGCGTCGATCTCCCTCCGGCGATCGGCGACGCATTGGGCGCCCAGCTCCGCTCGGAAATGCTGCCCTCTCCGCGTCGGCCCGCTTCGGTTGGTTGGCGTAAGTGGATGTACCGCGGAAGCTTTGGCGTCATCAATCCTGGCGAGTCCCGCGAGGAGGCCGAACTTCGCGAGCTCACCGCTGTGGTGCGGACGCCGTGGCGAGGCATCCACTCGCTGGCGGTTCTGGGCGGCAATGGCGGCGTCGGCAAGACGATGATGACCGCCGCCCTCGGTTCTGTGCTGTCCGAGCTGCGCCGCAAGGACATGGTGCTGGCCACCGATGCCGATCCGGGCCAGTCGGCCAACCTGGCGTCGTGGATCGACCCGTCCGCTTCGTCCACCTTCGCCGATGTGCTGGCGCAAAACGAGCCCGAGCGCAACTTCGATCTGCGCTTCTTCGTCGGTCAGAACTCCGAGACCGGGCTGGATGTGCTTGCCGCCAACGGACATTCGGTGCGTCCCCGGGGAGAACTCAACTCCGAGGTCTACACCCAGGTCCACGATCGGCTGCAGCGGCTCTACAGCCTGCTCATCACCGATACGGGCGTTGACTTCTGGCATCCGGTGATGCCGGGCGTGCTGCGGTGCGCCAACGGTGTGGTGCTCGTGGCGGCGGCCACGCCGGTCGGCGCCGAGGGTGCGGTCCGGGCGATTGAGTGGCTCATCTCCGAGGGCTACGAGTACCTGATCCCCCGCATGGTGGTGGTGATCAACCATGTCCGTGGCTACGACAGTCGGGAAGATCGCAGGAACTCTGAGCGGCTGGTGGCGGCCATGGTCGCCCGATTCCACCGCTGGATCTCGCCGAACCACATTGTCGCCGTTCCGTATGACCCACACATCGCGACCGCGGGCCCGCTGGACATCCAGCAGCTGCAGCCGGAGACCTGGCATGGGCTACTGACGGCCGCGGCGTCGGTCTCTGCCGGCCTGGCAAGTGCCTGGAGCGTCTAGCGCAGCGCGTACCCGCCGTCGGTGTACAACGTTGAGCCGGTAGTGCCGGTGTTCAGCAGTAGGTAGACGGCGGTCTCGGCGACCTCGTCCTCCGTGACAGCCCGGCCCAGCGTGGCCGCTGCCGCAATATGTTCAAACGCCTGACGGCGCACCTCGGGCGCGCGCTGGTTCCACAGGTGCCCGTTCATGCCCGGCGCGAGCGCATTGACCCGGATCGGTGCCAGTTCCAAGGCCAACCCCCGGGCCAGGCCCTCGATCGCCGCGTTGGCCGCGACCTACGCCAGTGCGTCTCCGGCCGGACGAACGCTGGCCGCCCCCGACATCAACACCACCGAGGCGTCCGCGGCAAGCTTCGGCACAGCCGTCTTCACCATCCGGCACCGTCCCCAAAACTTCGACTCGAACGGCATTGCAGCCTCCTCGATGGACAGCTCGGAGATCGAACCGGTGACGTAGGTCGCGGCGGTGGTGAACAACCCGTGCACCCTGTCGATATCCGCGAAGAACTTGTCGATGCTCGCCTGCTCCGATGTGTCGACCAGATGCCAGCGCGCTCGCGGCCCCAGCTCGTGTGCAGCGGTGGAGAGGGTTGCGGCGGTGCGCCCGCCGAGCACGACTTCGCCGCCCGCCGCAGTCACGAACCCGGCTACACGGCGCCCGATGCCGGTTCCCCCGCCGATCAAGACGACAGTGCGTCCGGCGAAGGCAGTCTCAGACAAGAACCCGGTCACCGGTGCGAAGTTACCCAGCGAGATACATCGGGTCCCGCGTTCGGCGCCACCGGATTTGAATCGCTATTGACTTCTGCTCGCCCGGGTAGCAACAATCAGTCATATCTGCGAACAACTGTGTGCAGATATGACTGACCCCGTTTCTCAGCCCGAGGAGCTCGCGATGACCCTTGCCGACAGCCGTGTGGCCGACGCCCTCACGATGTATTTGCCCGCGCAGGAAACCCCCGGTGAAATGGTGTTACCGCTGATCGGCTCGGTGCCCCGCGAGCTTCGGGGCACCCTCTATCGCAACGGCCCGGCCGATTGGGACCACGGCGGTTTCCGCGCCGCCCACCCGTTTGACGGTGACGGACTGGTCGTGAAGTTCACGATCACCGACGGTGCGGTCCGCTTCCGCTCACGCTTCGTCGATACACCGAAACGACGCAAGGAAGCGCGCGGTCGAGGTGCGCATGTCCGCGGTGTCTACACGCAAGGAAAACACCTGTGGGACAACGCGGGACGACCGCCGGCCGATGCCGCGAACACTCATGCCGTCGTCCACGCCGACCGGCTACTGGCGCTCAGCGACGCCGGCCGGCCCTGGGAGATCGACCCGGGCGACCTGAGCACGATCGGGCCCTGCACATTCGAGGGACGGCTGCCGCGATTCTCCCGGTTCTCACCGCATCCGCGCATCGATCCGGACACCGGCGAGCTGTTCAACTTCGGGCTGGATGTCTCGCCCTCGCTGACGGGCCCCGCCCTCGCATGCCTCCGGTGTTTCCGGATTGACGCGAACGGGACACTGACCCAGATCGCCAAGGTTCCCACCGAACACATCTACATTCAGCACGACTTTGCCATCACCCCAACCTATTTGGTCTTCGCACTGGCGCCCATCACCGTCGACCCCGTGCGCGCCGCATGGGCAGGCCTGGGCCTCGCGGCCCTGGGCGACAGCGCGGACTACCGGCCCGAACAGGGCATGAGGATCGTTTTGGTCCCGCGCGACGGGGGCCCGCACCGCACCGTCGAATGTGACCCCCTGGTCTACGTCCACGTCGACAATGCCTACGAAGACCGCGGCGACGTCGTGCTGGATATCGTGCGCCATCAGGATTTCGACTTCCTCACCGCCGGGCTGAAGCAATTCCGTACCCAGGTGCCCACACTGGGCTGGCCGACACGACTGCGCATCACCCCGGCGGGAACTGTGCACATCACCGATTACCCCACCGCCCCAGCCGAGTTCCCTACCCACGACGAACGGCGCACCGGGCGCGAGCACCGCTACACCTATCTGTCCGCGCAGACCCGGGCCGACGAGAACACGATCGTCAAGCTCGATCGCGCGAACGACACCCAACGCCACCACACGTTCGAGCCCGGACTCGTCGCGGGCGAGCCTCTCTTCGTCCCGCGGTCGCACTCCTCGGATGAAGACGAAGGCTGGATACTCGCCGTCATCTACAACAGCGGTGAACACCGCACAGAACTACATATTCTCGACGCCCACGCCATCGAAGACCCAGCCCTCGCCATCGCGATCCTTCCGGGCCACCACTTTCCCGGATTCCACGGCAGTTTCACCGACAGAATCTAGAGGCGACCAGCGGGACTCTTCGTCACGCGCCCTATCCTTGTCCGAGTGTCCGAATTGTCCCGTCCCGCGTTGCGCGCGCGCCTCGACGGACTGACCATTCGTGACGCGTCTCGCCTCGGGCGCCGTCTCAAGAATCAGCGTGACTCAGACCCCGACGCCTTGGCGAAACTCGCCGAACAGTTCGTGGCCGCAGAGGCCCTGGTCGCCACCCGGACCGCCGCGATCCCCGTCATCACGTACCCGGATCTGCCCGTGAGTGCGCATCGAGAAGAACTCACCCGCGCGATCTCCGCGCATCAAGTTGTCGTCGTCGCAGGCGCGACCGGGTCGGGGAAGACCACCCAGCTTCCCAAGATATGCCTGGAGCTGGGCCGAGGAATCCGCGGCACCATCGGCCACACCCAACCGCGCCGGCTGGCGGCGCGCACCGTCGCCGAGCGCATCGCCGAGGAGCTGGGGACCCCGCTCGGTGAGACCGTGGGCTACACCGTCAGATTCACCGATCAAGCCAGCGATCGCACCCTCGTCAAGCTAATGACCGACGGCATCTTGCTCGCGGAGATCCAGCGCGACCGGCGACTGCTCCGTTACGACACACTCATCCTCGACGAAGCACACGAGCGCAGCCTCAACATCGATTTCCTGCTCGGCTATCTGCGCGAACTGCTGCCACGACGGCCCGATCTGAAGATCATCGTCACCTCGGCAACCATTGAGCCCCAGCGATTTTCGGCACATTTCGGAGGCGCACCCATCGTCGAGGTCTCCGGCCGGACCTACCCTGTCGAGATTCGGTACCGGCCATTGGAAGTCCCCGTACCCGGCAACTCCCGTACCAAAGCTGACGACGAACCCGATGACCCCGATCACGAGATCGTCCGTACCGAGATACGTGACCAGACCGAGGCCATCGCCGACGCCGTCCGTGAGCTGGAGAGCGAGCCGCCCGGGGACGTGCTGGTCTTCCTGTCCGGCGAGCGTGAGATCCGCGACACCGCCGAGACGTTGCGCGGTGCCTTTCGCAACACCGAGGTACTTCCGCTGTACGCTCGGCTGCCAACAGCCGAGCAGCACAAGGTCTTTCAGCCTCACACCGGTCGGCGCGTGGTACTGGCCACCAACGTCGCCGAAACCTCGCTGACCGTTCCCGGCATCCGGTACGTCATCGACCCCGGCACCGCACGCATCTCCCGCTACAGTCGGCGCACCAAGGTGCAGCGCCTACCCATCGAACCCATCTCGCAGGCGTCGGCCGCGCAACGGTCCGGCCGGTCGGGACGGACCGCACCCGGCGTGTGCATCCGGCTGTACTCCGAGCAGGATTTTGAGGCTCGGCCCCGCTACACCGATCCGGAGATCCTGCGGACTAACCTTGCCGCCGTCATCCTGCAGATGGCAGCCCTGCAGCTCGGCGACATCGAAAACTTCCCCTTCCTGGATCCGCCCGACAAACGCAGCATCCGCGACGGTGTGCAACTGCTGCAGGAACTGGGCGCCTTCGACACCGCCGACACCATCACCGAGCTGGGCCGCCGGCTGGCGCGCCTACCCCTCGACCCCCGCATCGGGCGGATGATTCTGCAGGCCGATGCCGAAGGCTGCGTCGAGGAGATCCTGGTGCTCGCGGCGGCCCTGTCCATTCCCGATCCGCGGGAGCGCCCGGTCGACCGCGAGGACGCCGCGCGGCAAAAACATGCGCGGTTCGCCGACGACCATTCCGACTTCAGTGCCTACCTCAACCTCTGGCGGTACATACAGGATCAACGAAGCCAGCTCTCCGGCAGTGCGTTTCGGCGTATGTGCCGAGATGAGTTTCTGCATTACCTGCGTATCCGGGAATGGCAGGATCTGGTGGGCCAGTTGCGCAGCATCGCGCGCGACCTCGGCATTCGCGAGTCGGGGGAGCAGGCCGACCCCGCCCTAGTCCATGCCGCGCTGATCGGCGGCCTGCTGTCCCACATCGGGTTACGCGACGGCGACACCCGCGACTACTCCGGCGCACGTAACACCAAGTTCGTGTTGGCGCCCGGTTCGGTGCTCACCAAGAAGCCCCCACGGTGGGTGGTCGTCGCCGACCTGGTCGAGACCAGCCGATTGTTCGGCCGCGTCGCGGCACGGATCGAACCGCAATCGGTCGAGCGAATCGCCGGGGATCTGGTGCAACGCGCCTACAGCGAGCCGCACTGGGACGCCGAGCGCGGCTCCGTGATGGCCTTCGAGCGGGTCACGCTGTACGGGCTGCCCCTGGTGCCTCGCCGCCGCGTGGGTTACGCACAGGTCGATCCGGAGCTGGCCCGCGAATTGTTCATCAGACACGCCCTCGTGGAGGGCGACTGGCAGAGCAAGCACCACTTCCTGCGAGACAACGCACGCTTGCTGGAAGAGCTGTCCGAGCTCGAGGACAAGGCCCGGCGCCGCGACCTGCTGGTGGGCGATGACGAGATCTTCGCGCTCTACGCTGCTCGTATTCCCGCCGATACGGTGTCCGCAAGGCACTTTGACGCCTGGTGGCGCAAGCAACGGCACAAGACGCCGGACCTGCTGACCTTCACCCGCAACGATCTGCTGCGCGCCGAGGATGCGGCCACCGACATGCCCGACACCTGGCGCGCGGGCGACGTGGCGCTGCCGGTGAGCTATCGATTCGAACCGGGTGCGGCCGACGACGGCGTGTCCGTGCACATCCCGGTGGAAGTTCTTGCCCGTCTTGGCGGTGATGAATTTGCCTGGCATGTACCGGCTTTGCGCGAGGAGCTGATCACCGCCCTCATCCGCTCGTTGCCCAAGGACCTGCGCCGCAACTTCGTTCCCGCACCCGATACCGCCCGCGCAGTGCTGGAAAGCCTCGAACCCGGTGCCGAACCGCTCGTATACGCACTAGGGCGCGAGCTGCATCGGCTTACCGGCATTCGCGTACCCACCGATGCGTTCGACCTGGATAAAGTGCCCCCGCACCTCCGGGTCACGTTCATCGTCGAGTCCGCCGACGGCTCCGAGGTGGCACGCGACAAGAATCTCGAAGCATTGCAACAGCAGCTCGCAGGTTCCACCCGCCAGGCCGTCGCGGCCGTGGTGGCGGGCGAATGGGAACGCCGCGGTCTACGCGGCTGGCCCGAGGATCTGGCCGAATTGCCCCGCACCGTGGAACAAGTCAGCGGCGCACACACCGTGCGCGGATACCCGGCCCTAGTGGACACGGGAGCCGCCGTGGATATCCACGTGTTCGCCACCGACTCCGAGCAGCGGGCAGCCATGTCAGTGGGCACCCGGCGCCTGCTGCGGCTGTCCATTCCGTCACCCATGAAAACCGTTGAAAGAGGCTTAGACCCGCGATCCAAGCTGATGCTCGCCTCAAATCCGGATGGCTCGCTGGCGGCACTGCTCGATGATTGCGCCGACGCAGCAGTCGATCTGCTGGCACCCGCACCGGTATGGACCCGAGCGGAGTTCAGCGCACTTCGAGACCACGCCGCCCAGAATCTGGCGGCGACTACGCTCGATATCGTGCGCCGTGCCGAGAAGGTGGTGGTGGCCTGGAGTGAGGTACAGGTGGCGCTGCCCACCAAAGCACCTGCGGTGCAAGCCGATGCGATCGCCGACATGCGCGACCAACTTGCCAGGCTGCTCGAGGGCGGGTTCGTCGCGGCCACCGGCGCGGCGCGGCTGACAGACCTGGCACGCTACGTCACCGCGATCGGGAATCGACTAGAGCGCCTACCGCAGGGTGTGGAAGCCGACCGCGAGCGCATGCAACGCGTGCACGCCGTCGAAGACACCTACGACGACCTACTGCGCGATCTGCCAGCCGGGCGCGCGGACGATCCCGACGTCAGGGACATCGCGTGGTTCATCGAAGAGCTGCGCGTGAGCCTCTGGGCCCAGCAGCTCGGCACCGCGCGCGCGGTCAGCGAGCAACGAATTCTCAAGGCCATCAACGCCGCTCGGTGAGTGGCTGGCAGCCCAGTGTCCAGGCCTCCTCGCCCAGTACGGGCGCCTCCGATCTTGGCTACGACTCCACCCGATCCCGGGAACGGGATACCAGGCTAGCGCGCCCTTTGCCTGAATCACCGAACACGCACGTCACTTCCTCACACTCCAGTAGCCCTCAAGTGCGCATCGCATCGACAATCTGGCACACTGGCAACCATGGGGATTCGATTCTTGCTGCAACAATGGTGGGCGCGATTTGCGGTCACCGCGGGTCTTGGGGCGGCGCTGTACATTCCGTTCTGGCTGCTGTACTTCGGCAATCGCGCTACCGATCCCCGCTGGCTGGCGCTCCAGGCCGGCGTCGTGGTTGTCGGCATCGCAGTCCTCGCGGTCGGCATTCAGCAACGCCCGCACCGCTACTGCACGACTGCAGTTGCCGGGCTCGACAAACACCAACGTTCGCAGGCGATCACCTCACTGTGGCGCGGCGATCCGCCCGACGATCCGGCCGTGCTAGCGGCGGCGATCCAGATGGGCAGCGTCATCCTCGAGACACGAAAGCAGATGCCCCGCTGGCTGGTTCGCCTTTGGTGGCTCCCGATCGTGTTGATGATCAGCGGAGCTTCGTTGATGCTCTACAGCGACGGCGCTCAACGAGGTCTCACCTATCTACTTCTCGTGCTCCTAGTGTCTGCACTGGTCTGCTGGAGCGAGTATCACTTCCGGCGGGTACAGCGTCAGATGCAGCGGCTCGACGCTGTGGCGGGTTCGCCTCCCGATGCCGCACCTGCGCCGCCACCTCGCTATCAGCCCCCACCGCGGTCACGTCTACTGATCGCTGCTGCCATCGTCGGGGTCATCGCCGGGGGACTCACCGTCGTCAATGGCGGCAAAAGGCCCACCGACTGCGAAACCGCCTTGAACGTGGTCGGGATCTACGTCGACGACGAGCACCGCGATCTCACCAAAAGCAATCTCATTGGGCCCGAAGGGCCTCCGCTCAGCGCCTATCAGGACTGGGCCGACCGCATGCGCGCGCACCCCACCCTGTCCGATCAGAATCTCGCGGGGCGGGTTCAGCGCCTGACCGACCTTGCCGACCAATCCGTTGACATCGTGAAACGAAGTCGTGAAACAGCCGTCGACGCCGCTGCCTATGACGCGATGGTGCAGCAGATACTCCAGGAGAGCGAAGCCATCATCAACGTCTGCAAAGCGCAGCGCTAGCGGCGCCCCCGCCGGACCTTGGTGTGATTCGCAAGAAGCCAACGCATAAGGGCTAGAGGCCCTTTGGGGTCTCTAGCCCTTATGCGTCCGCTAGTCGGCGTTTATGCGCCCCATTTGGCTCCTTCGGCCATGTCGCGGGCGTTCATGGACA